>JARRLC010000064.1:0-13757 GCA_037387425.1 Alphaproteobacteria bacterium | reverse complement strand
GCCAGCCGCCGAACCACGGCGAACATTTCTTCGGCTGAGCCCATTTTTTCAGCTTGAGATTAGCGTTAAACTCATAGCCTGGCGGGATCCATTCCGGTGGAAAGTCTTCCGGGGGGGTAGCGAGCGGAGGCAAGTAACCGGGCGGGATCGAGCCGTATTGCGGCGCGCCGCCTTCACAAGGCTGCCAGATTTCCACATCGCCCATATGGCCGGACTTGGCGCTATCGCCGAAAAAGCCGTCATAATCCGCGAAGTAGGATTGCTGAGGTGGCGCATTCTTCGGAAGTACCAGCGAAGCAAGATTACCTTGCAGACCGTGAACGTCGGCTTTGTTGTCGTCGACGCCCTTTTCGGCAAAGTCGCTCGTACGCAGACGATGGCCGGTTGACCACAGCATTTTGCCACATGTACCGTAACGCAATGCGCCGGTTTCGTCATGGGCAAAGCCGAGCGAAATGCCGCCTTCCGCATGGCGGTAGTCTTCGGTTAAGCCGATCGCGTATTCTCCGGCGTCCGGCGCCCAAACACTTTCCGTATTAGGATCGTCAGGGTCTTCCAGGTGATAGCGAACGACTGAGGACTTCTCCGGCTCCGCGAAGACGGAATAGTCGTAGCTGGCGCGCTGGCCGCCACGTTGGGCGAGATACATCCTGCCCGCTTTGTCGAACAGCATGTCCGTTATTGGACCATCCGATTTTAGTGCTTCAGCGTCCAGTTCCCAGCGGGCCTCTTCAGCGAAACCGTCGGCGGAAACACCAATCGACCAAACCTGGCCATCAACCGCGTAATAGAGTCGGCCACCTTGCATGGCGAGCCCGTATACGCGGCGCTCTTTCTGGGTGAAGCCCCATGTATCGGGGGTTTCCGTATCGAAACCAATGCTGGTGATATCGATCTGGGAGCCGTCATCGACAACCGCACCAAGTCCTTTAGCCGGGCGGCCCATGACGCCGTGATCGAAACTGTCGATCACTTCGCCGGTTTTGCTCAGCCGGTAGATCAGGCCCTTATCGAGATCGGATGCGAAAAACTGGCGGCTTTCTTTATCGAAGACGATATCGCCAACGCCAGCGCCGCTATTGTCAGGCAGCGTTGCGAAAAGCGAAACCGCGCCGGTCTGGCCATCGACTTTGTAAATCGCGCCAGTTCCGCCGCCTGTGGCTTCGCCCAACTGCCCGGCCATCCATTGTGCTTCATAGCTGCCTTTTTTTGCGCGTTCTGGAACACCGTCGCCATCGGCATCGGGCGTGACGATATAAAGCCCGTAAGCCGCTGTCTGACCAAGATAGATATTCGGGACATCCTCACCGAGCCCGTCATCGAGCGTGGTTGCGAAAACCTGGCCGATGTCGCGGGCTTTGAACTGACGGATTGGTGGGGCTGAGATAAGTTGCCCTTCCGGCGCTCCACCAGGAGCGGCTAAGGACAGGATTTGCGCTGATGGTCCGTCCAGATCGATGAAAAATTCATCGAGCGGATTTGCGCCTTTCAGAAGAGGCGCTTCAGACGGTTTGATACCGGAAAACCCGGTGACGACTGCATCACCGCGATTGAGAATGCTTTCCTGCGCCCACGCTTTGGAGAACATGGCGCTCAAGAATACAAACGTTGCGAGAATGACAAAACGGCTGAGTAAAATCTTATAACTCATACCGTTTTTCGGTTTACGCGTTTCCTCCGGTGGTCGGAAGCTGCGTAAATCAGAATATGGCGCCGCAGACGGCTCATATCCTCTGTTTAGATGACAACACAACATCTAACTCCTCCTTGGTGCGTCTGGGCAACATGTCCAGGCTTGTGACGATATGTCGCACAAGGAAAGAGAAAGGTTCAAATGTAGGGGTAAACTTTTTGTAATTACACAATGGTTCTCGGGGAGAGAACACATGCCCTTTAGAACCAAGTTGTGGCAAAGTTGAGGTCGGCCTAGGTAGAAACACGTACAGGTGAAACATTTTTTCACGCGTGTGCCAAATGGGGGCGAGCTTGATTGGCGGGCTGTACTAGTCGCCCCGCTCGGGAAGTTCTGCCCCAGGTGGATTGACACATGCGGCAAGCGGTTCGTCCACCAGGATCTACCAAGACTGATCCGGTCGCGGTGGGCTGCAGAATTTGCTTACAACGCATACGCTTCGTTCAAAGATTCTATCATCTGCACTCAAATCGTCCGTCCGCATTGCGCGGATACGAAATAAATCTGCATATCAAAGACAATTCTTTTTTTATGTCATGAAAACGCCCGTGGAGTTGTGCTTCATACGCCTTTCTTATCGGCGGCAAGTCTGATACCGCCTTAGTCGATTACAAATGTAAGGAGATGAAAAATCATGTCATTTCGTTTTTGGCTGTTCATCGCGGGGATTTCTAGCGCAACGGCAGTTGCCGCAGCGGCTTACGGCACGCACGGACTTCCTGGGCTCCAGGCGTTCGACAAAGAGATTCTCCATACCGGATTGATTTACCACCTCTTTCACAGCATGGCGATTTTTGGGGTAGCCGCGCTGATGGCCGCCACTGAAGGGCGTTGCAGACTTTGGGGACGCTGGATGCCACAAATGGCGGCAATTTTCTTCCTAGCCGGCATTTTCATGTTTTCCGGTGGAATTTATTACCACATCCTGAACGGGGTAAAAGCCAATGCGCCGATTGTTCCGGCTGGCGGCGTGTCGTTCATCACCGGATGGGTTTTACTGTCATTGTCGTCATTTGGATTCCGGCGAAACCACTGACCGCCTTTCTTATAGCCCTATGAAACACACCGTTTTTTTGCGTTTGCTACGCATTTTGGGGATAGGTTTTTGCGCCCAAAATCATGATGTTTATTGTTAGTTAAAATACAGATGATTTTGTGTTGATTGTAAGTTGTATTGACATTTCTATTAGTAATAACGCGCATATTTCTGATTGTGAATAATACTAATCCATACCTCATGTAGTCTGCAATGCATATCCTGCAACTTATTCTGCAAATTTGACAATCGCACCTTTTTAAATAATCATATTGCAGATTATAAGTTAGGAGGTTTTATGGATTTAGTATTACAACACTCTGAAGCACTGGCAACCATTGTGTCAGTAGTTGTTGTTGCGATTGCGGGTGTTATTGGTTTCAGAGCGGACCAGCAGCGTCACCGTCGTGAATATACACTAAATGTAATATCGCCGCTATTAACGGATAACCGTCTATTTGAAGCTCACAACATTATTATTGATTATCACGTAAATAAGAGAAGAATAGATTACAACAATATTACCGATGAGAATAAGGTTCTAATATTGCAGCTCCTTGGCTACTATGAATTTTTAGCTGCTTCTTTTCTGCGGAAAGATTTGGATAGGGAAACAGTATTATGTCAAAGTAAGTCGAGCATAAGAAATACATATGATGTCGTAAAGGCTTTTATTGAATCCCGCAGAGTAATGTTGAGTAGACCAAATGTCTACGCTGAGTTTGAGTTGCTCGCAACGCAATATTGCAACGACACGAGCCTTCCTTCGGATCAATAACGCCGGGTGATAACGAACTGCGCGGTGGCAAGCAACGTGTCGGCAGCCTCACCGAAAGAGGCCAATGCGACCCGCGCTTCGTCCTCTAATGCGTTGAGGCGCTGGCGCGCGGTCTCAATCCCCATCAGCGATACGAGCGTGGCTTTCCCCGCTTCGGCGTCTTTCGCCACTGCCTTGCCGACGATAGCCGCGTCGCCGTCGATATCTAGCAAGTCGTCTGCAAGTTGGAAGGCCAGCCCCAGCGCATCGCCATAGCGGCGTAACGCCGCTCGCTGCGAAGGCCCTGTCTGCGCAAGCATAGCCCCTGCCTCACAGGCGAATGTGATAAGCGCGCCAGTTTTCATACCTTGCAAGCGCAAAATCGCGTCTTCGCTTAAAGCGCCGCCCGATGCCTCGGCTTCCAGGTCCAGCATTTGCCCGCCAGCCATGCCTGTACGTCCGGCGGCGCGGGCCAGCCCCAGAGCGAGTTCGCCGCGTACGCTGGCATCCGTGTGCGTCGCTGGAGCCGCCAAAATCTCAAACGCCAGCGTCAGAAGCGAATCGCCCGCGAGAATTGCCGTCGCCTCGTTAAAAGCACGGTGCACGGTGGGACGGCCGCGCCGCATATCGTCGTCATCCATCGCGGGAAGATCGTCATGCACGAGCGAGTAGCAATGCACACATTCCAGTGCTACAGCGGTATCGAGCGCGGCTTGCGGCTCAATGCCGCAAAGCCTTGCGCTTTCTAGAACCAGGAAGGGCCGCAGCCGTTTTCCACCGCCCAGCGCCGCGTACTGCATGGCTTCGGTGAGCGGCTTCGGAACAAAACCATTTTCTGCACTATCGACGAGCCACCTTTCTAGGCGTTTTTCGATAAGGCTTGCGCAGTCGCTTAGACGCTGCTTAAAAGTCGCGGTGGCGGTAAAGTTATGCACGAGCGTTAAGTCCATGAGAGTTGTGAAAAAGAAGATGCTCCAGATAAGGAGATGGCTCAAGTCCGCTCGTGGCATTATTCGGCGAAAAGCGCAACGAGGCGCATGTCCCACGCTGGAAAAGTCTTATATCATGCCTGCACCGCCTTCCGCATGGCGACGCTGGTCGGATAAGCGCCCACGGATCGCGCATGGGCTGCGCATCGTTGGTATTTTCGCCGCTATCTACCTGGCGATGCCCTATATGCTTATCCCGATATTCCGCTATATCGATCCGCCGTTCTCGTCGTTGATGGTGCGCCAAAAGCTGACCGGCGTTCACATCCGGAAAAAATGGGTGGATATCGATCACATGGCGCCGAACCTCGTTCGCTCGGTGATATTGGCCGAAGATGCTTCGTTTTGCCAGCATTGGGGCGTCGATTGGAGCGAGGTCAGGCACGCCTTGGCGCGGGTGAAAAAAGGCAGAAAGCCACGCGGCGCCAGCACATTGCCGATGCAAACCGCAAAAAATCTGTTTTTATGGCCAGGGCAAGATTATGTGCGCAAAGCGTTGGAAGTGCCTATCGCCTTTTACATGACGCTAATTCTGCCAAAGCGGCGTGTCGCAGAAATTTACCTCAATATAGCAGAGTGGGGGCCGGGCACCTTCGGGATCGAGGCGGCGGCCCGCAGATATTTCCACAAATCGGCAGCACGCCTAACGCCACGGGAAGCTGCATTGTTGGCTGCCGCGCTGCCAAATCCGCACCGGCGCAGGGCGAACAAACCGCGCTTGCGGCATTATCGTATCGCTTCGCATATCCGGCGGCGTACCAAGCGGGAAGCACGCGATGTCAGTTGCGTGTTCAAGTGATGCATGTGGAGAGGGCTGACTTTCTTAACGGCCTGCTTCGGAGATGGGGTTCGCTGTGTTCCCCCCATCAGAACAATGCTAAAACTGCTGAATAAGCCGCTCAATGTAATCCAGCTCATCGGCTGAGCGGGTGCGTTCGCCCAGGCGACGGCGCAATTCATCAAGGATCGCACGCGCGCGCATCAAATCGCCTTCTTCGGGCACCTTCACCGAATCCCCGGAACTGAGCCCCTGGCCCGGCATCTGGCGGCCCAGCGGATCGCGGCCATTCCGTCCCATACCGCGCGAACCGCCGCCATTTCGTCTCATCATTTTATCAACGAGCGATTTGGCGCCCTTGCGCAATTTTTCCAGCGCACTCGTTTGCTGTTCGGCGGCCCGGCTCCCCTTTTGTTGACCGAGCGCCTTGCGGGCTTTTTTCATGTCCTTCCCAGCGCCTTTTAATTCTTTCAAGGGAGGCGCGCCCAGATTTTTCAGCTTCTTTTGAAAGTCGCGCAACTGCTGTAGCAGGGCTCCTTGACTTCCCTTTAGTTCGTTGTATTTCTGCGCTTTTTTCTTCTTATCTTCGGCGGACTGAGCGCTATCTTGATTGGCTTGGGGAACCCGCTTGTATTCATCAGGAAGCCACTTATTGGCCTCCCCCAGGAACTCGTCATATGTGTCCCCATAAGCGTTCTGTGAGGGCTGTTCCTTCTGCTGGGTACGATAGGTTTCATCCAAGAGGCGCTGTTGTTTGCTGATAATCTGGCTCAGATTATCGAGCGTTTTCTTCATCTTGCTGTAATCGCCAGCAGAGCGCGATCCCATCTGCGCATTTTCCAGAATACTGCGCAACTGGCTTAGCAATTGTCGCGCGGCGTCTTTTGAGCCGGTGCGCGCCAGATCTTCGATTTGCTTCAAGATTTTGTTCAGATCTTGCGGCGTAACGGCTCGATTGTTGCCGGGCATATTGCGCGGATCGAACGCCGGGCTGTTCTGCGCACGTTTTTGCAGATCGCTCAAGAAACGGTTCAATGCTGTGCGAAACTCTTTCAAAAGCCGCTGGATTTCCTCAGCAGACGCGTTTTCCTGTAGCGCACGCATTAGCCGCTGCTGCGCGGTACGCATTTGCTGTTCGCTATCGGACAGATCGCCGTCTTCAAGGTGCACCGCCACAGACCAGAGTAAATCGGCGACGCTTTCCAACTCCGCATTGTTTTGAGCGTTTTCCAAACGCCAATAGGCCGTGCGCAACCCCAGATAGACGCCGTATTCGTGAATGAAAATCTCAGGCGCAATGGTGAGCGCATCAAGTGCTTCGGCCACGTTGTGTTTCAAATCTGGCCTGTTCACCAGTTTTTTACGCTGCTCAATGAGCGCGCGGGCCATGGGCTTTACAAACTGCCGTTCTGGTAGAATGAGATGGTACGCCGTGCTGAGACCTGACTGTCCCGCTTGGTCGCGCGCTTCCAGCCTTATGGTTACAGGCAGCCCCGCCCAGTAATGCGAGACCAGATTGCGATAAGTCTCGCCTTGACCGTGTTTTGTGTTCGCGCGGGGTAGAACAAGTGGAAATTTGGGCGCTTTCCCAAGCCGTTTAACCGTCTCAGACAATGCATGCGTTGCGAGCGGCTGGTTTTCAGCATCCTCGTCCACGGGCATATCGGCGGGTTCGATCAAGGCTTTAGCCGAGACCACGCCGTAATCGTCCTCCAGCTTGTAGCGCAATCGCAGGGAACCGCGCAGCGCTTCTGTCGGAGGTTCGGCCATGGTGATACGTGGCTCTGTGTCCTCAATGACATGGACCGGCCAACTAGCGACGACGTCGCCCCCGTCGCGCAGTTCGACAATAGCCGAAGCAGCCAGCTTTTCCTTAAACTCAGCGGCGCCTTCGCTATTCTCGGCATCAATAGGGAGAAGTGTTTTGTCCGCGCCGTCTTCCAGCGGTTCCAGCCTAAGGGTAAACCGCGATGCATTCGCGTGATTGATACGGACTGTCAGCTCGCTATTTTCCGGCACTGCGAGACGCTTCGGCTGTTGCGTTTCGCCGCCAGTCGGCTGCTGAGTTCCGTTCATGAGCATGACTGGAGCTTTCCCCGTGTACACGGGCGGGGTGATCCACGCATCAAGCCGGGCTGAACCGGTTATTATCTGAGGAGGCGGTGTTAGCGCCGCCAAAAGACGTCCACGCGCATCGCCATAATGCGCGGTAAAAGCGACGACCAGCAGCAGTAAGAGCAACGCGCGCAAGGCAAACGGGTCCACCCGGTCTACGCGCGGGTTCGGCCAGCCAGCCTGCAACCGTGTAAACATACGGGCTAGGCGCTGGCGGTGCACTTCCCAAAGGCGAGCTGTGTGAGGATAAGGCGTTCCCGCGAGTTGATCCCGATAGGAAGATACCGGGCGATGCGGCAAACCGGCATTTGTTTCCAGTCGGCGCAAAGCTTCCTCGCGGCTGGGCCAGCGCAACCACATGAACGGCGCGAACGACACAAAGAACGCAGCGCCGAACGCCCATAGCGCGCTACGATGCATCGCGGGCAGAAGGAACTGCCATGCCTCCACCAGCGAGAGCAGCACGAACACTCCGGCAACGCCAAACGGCAGCCAGAGAGCAGGCCAAAACCGCTCCACGGCAAGCACGCTACGCGCACGCCACACTTTACGCTCTAACTGCAAGGCGGGATCGGAAAGCGGCAAATCGTCTGCGGCTTCGGACCTCGCGGTCACTTTTTTCATGGCGGGAAAGATACCACAAGATACAAGCTGGACAACATAGTGCTGAAAAGACCACAACAATACAGCATATATTCTTAATATTCAGGTGGCCAAACTGAAACAGGCGTTTATTGCATTTTGTGAGTATCAACACATTTAACCTTGCCTCAGGCTCGCCGCGATTTACAGCAAAGTTGAGCGCTGGTTGACGTTGATGTTATGTAACCGCAGGAATCAGCCGCTCAGCTGCGGCACTGTTCATTTTTGAGGGGCTTCGTCGCACGGGTGCCAGGAAAACCGTCTCATATTGCTGGAAGCTGCCACATAGCCCAAGCAAGACCGCAAGGGCTGCGCAATAGCGCGTTTCGCGCTGTAACGGCGGTGGTTTTGTGTTTTGGCGCGATCTTCACAATATTGTGTCCTCTCGCGTCTACTGCTCTGGGCGATCAGAAGAAGTCCATCAAAACGCTGGACGGCAAAAAAATCAAAATCGACGATGCGCGCCGCCTCTACGAAAAGCACCAGCAGGAGCTGGAGAAAGCTAAAAAAGAACAGAAAAACATCGCGGCCCAGACCAAGGAGCTGGAAGCACAGCGCGTGGCTTTGCAAAGCCGTTTGCTGAAGGCGAGTAAGAAAAACCAGGGGAACGAGAAACGGCTGATCGCCATCGAAGCCAAGCTGGATAAGCTCTCGGCTGAAGAAACTGTGTTGCGCGTGGCCCTGAACAAAAATCGTGCTACCATCGCGCAAATGCTGGGGGTAATGCAGCGTATGGGACGCGAGCCCCCGCCGATCATCGTGACCCAGCGGCATGACGCGCTCAAAATGGTGCGCAGCGCGATGCTGTTATCGTCATTTTTTCCTTCTTTTAAAACCAAAGCCAAGAAGCTGGGCGCGCAGCTTAATAAACTTGACACAATCGAGAAGAAAACTCGGGCTGAAAAGCAAAAACTTGCGAGTGTACAGGCTGAATTCAAACGCACAAAAAAAGAAGTCAATGATCTTCTGGCGAAAAGACGCGAACATATCCGAAAGAGTACGCCGCGTTTGAAAGCTCTGAGGGCTGCTGTCGCCCAACACGGCAAGATGGTCAAGAATCTCGGCCATTTACTTAAGCGTTTAGACGCTGAAGTCGGCAAAAGCTCAAATATGGCGGAATATGAACTCGAATTAAAACAGTCGAAAGCCGTGCAAGAACTTAAGCCTGATGCAAAACAGGTCGCTTTTGTGCAACCGGGACGCTTGAAACCAGCCATTCCGTTTGCTAAGGCAAAGGGACTGCTGCGCATGCCCTGTCAGGGGCGGCGCCTCACGAAATTTGGCGGTAAAGGCGAAACGGGCTCCAAGTCGAAGGGATTACGGCTTGAAACGTTGGAAAATGCGTCGGTTGTCTCGCCGTCGGACGGCTGGGTGATTTACGCGGGGCAATTCCGCAGTTACGGGCAACTCTTGATCATCAATGCTGGCGGAGGTTATCATATTCTTCTGGCAGGCATGGATCAAATACATGCTTCGGTAGGCCAATTCGTTCTCGCGGGCGAACCTGTCGCGGCAATGGGCAAAGCCAAACCGCTATCGGAGGCCTCTCAAGAATTGCGCAGGCCCATATTATATATTGAGTTCCGTAAAGGCGCGCGCCCCATCGATCCTGGTCCGTGGTGGTCGTCTGGGGACGTGAAAAAAGGTTGAGAACATGCGGAAGAATTATGCAGTCTGGACATTAGCATTGGTTGCTTTCGTTGCAGCGGGTGTGTCGTTCTTTAATACGGCGCGTTCGAAGTCGGCGATGCAAGAGAACGCGAACATATATCGGCAACTCGACCTGTTCGGCGATGTGCTGGAACGTGTGCGGGCTGACTATGTCGAAAAGCCAAGTGATAGCAAACTCATCGAATCTGCCATCAACGGCATGTTGACCGGCCTTGATCCGCATTCAACCTACCTGAATCCAAAACATTACCGTGATATGCAGGTGACGACGAAAGGCGAGTTCGGCGGCCTGGGCATCGAAGTCACGATGGAAGAAGGCGTGGTGAAGGTGGTTTCCCCCATTGATAACACCCCCGCTGAGAAAGCCGGCCTGCTCTCTGGCGACTACATCACGCATCTGGATGGCGTATCCATTCAGGGGTTAACGCTGCAAGAAGCTGTGGAGAAAATGCGCGGCGAAGTGAACACCACGATCAAGCTTACAGTGGTGCGCAAAAACGTTGACCCATTCGAAGTGAAAATAAAGCGCGCTATCATCCGTATCAATCCGGTGCGCGCGAGCGCCGAAGGTGGCAATGTCGCTTACATCCGCCTCAAAACCTTCAGCGAGCAAACCTATAACGACATGAAAACTGCTATCGTTAGGCTGAAAAAGGAGATCGGGCCGAAGAATCTGAAAGGTTATATCCTGGATCTGCGCAATAACCCCGGCGGGCTTCTCGAACAGGCGATTTCTGTGTCCGATGCTTTCCTCGATAAAGGCGCGATCGTGCTGACCCGTGGCCGCAACGTTAACGAAACTCAGCGTTCCAACGCGCGCCGGGGCGATCTGACCGGTGGCAAGAAACTTGTGGTGCTGATTAATGGCGGTTCGGCCTCCGCATCGGAAATCGTGGCGGGCGCTCTGCAAGATCATAAGCGCGCAACGGTCATCGGTACCCGCTCCTTCGGTAAGGGATCGGTACAGACGATCATTCCGCTGGGCTCCAATGGCGCCATCCGGCTGACCACCGCACGGTATTACACGCCATCTGGCCGCTCTATTCAGGCCAAGGGCATCAAGCCGGATACTGTGGTGGAAGAAGAGCTTCCGGAAGAGATGAAAAAAGCCCTCAAGACACAGGCACGCGGCGAAGCCAGCTTGAGAGGTCACCTCAAAAACGGAGAGGACGAAAGCTCGGGAAGCGTGGCCTATGTTCCGAAAGAAAAGGAAAAGGATACGCAGCTGCAATACGCGCTGACATTGTTGCGTGATGGTAAAGTGGACCCGAAAAAGGTTAAAGTTAAAGCTAAAACTGAAGCAAAAGCTGAAGTGAAAGCTGAGACCAAAGCTGAAGTTAAAGCAGAGACCAAAGCCAAAGCTCCTGCAAAACCTTCGAAGGAAAGTCCAGAAAACACGGAAAAAGCTAAGCCGTAATGCTTGGTGCCCACTAATTTTATCAACATAGGCGCTTCTGGCTGAGGATAACTAGGCCAGGAGCGCCTTTGCACAGTGGGTAGATGTTCTTTTTGGGCGGCGCGGCTCGAATCGTCGGCTATAGTGAGCCGCAAGCATCAAATGCGCATCATTGGCAAGTAGAGCTATGAGAGTACTTTTATATACAGCTACCATCTTCTTCGTCGGTGTTTCCGGCCTTTTCGCATTCTTTGCAGTGCAGCCCTCTACGAGCGGCACAAATGCAAAGGTCGTGATAAGCATCGACCCATCAACCATGCCAACGGCGGCGGCCTCGAATAACGCCCGCCCTACGAACATGGCATCGGCCGCTTCCTTTGGGGACAGCAAACAAACCGAGGCGCGCCTCGGCAATGACGATGAGCCGACAGAACAGCAGGCCCCTGCCCCTGAAACCTCAGCGTTTGCTTCACCGCCAGCCGATTCCGACGCCAAACAAGAGGCTCTGCCTCTGGCCGGAACAATGGTGAACACAGAGAACGAAAACGCAATCATCAACGCAGGGACAGGGCGCTCGTCGATGTCTGCCCCTTCGGTAGATGAGCGCGCCATTGCCACGCAAAACCTCGCCACACCAGACACGCCAGAGGCTTCCGACACATCGGAAGATAGGCTGACTGCGGATGTAGACGCGAGCGCGAACGAACAATCTGCTTCAGCGCCAGCCGCATCCCCTGATAAACCGATGGAAGTTGCCTCTAGGGAAACGCCTTCCGCATCTATGCCCGAGGCTGGGCAACAGACAGAACAACAGTCTGACAAGCAGCAAACAGCAGATAAACCTAACGATACTCTGGCGTCGAACTTGGCTGCTTTGGACGAACCTTACAACGCACCGCACTCAAGCGATGCACCTGCGTCCACGCCTCCGCCAGCCCCAGCAACTGACGCAACACCAGCGTTAGCTATGCCTGACGAGGCCGAACAGTCAGAGCCTTCTACTCAGGTTGCTACTGCCCCGGATGCTCTCGCGTCGCCGGTCGCACCGCCTGTAGTGGCTGAGAAAAAAGCTGCTGTCGCAACACTTGCGCCGCCGCCCATTCCCGCGCGCCGTCCTGCGCATGTGCCAACAATCAAAACAGCCGCCTTAACAACCACAATTGAAACCACGCCAAATCAAGCGCGTGTGGCGATTTTGATCCGTGGTATAGGCAAGAACAGCCTTGATAGCCAAGTAGCTATTGATAATCTTCCTTCCGCAATTTCACTGGGGTTTGAATCGTCCGATAATGATGTCAAACAGTGGGTAGCGAAAGCCAAAGAACGCGGCCACGAAGTTATCGTCCAACTACCGTTGGAAACTTCGGGCTCTGGCCGCAAGGTGTCTGACGAAACCTTGCTTACAAACGCTGAGCCTGTTCAAAACGTCGCCCGTTTGAATACCGTTCTGGAACGTTTTGATACCCCTAACGGTGTGACCAACATTAAGGGAGGCAAGCTGCTCCAATCCCAGAAAGCGTTGCAACCCATTCTCCAGGATATTAAAAATCGCGGCTTGATGTATATCGCGGTGGGGCGGCGCCGTCACACGCTCTTCCGTAAAATGGCCAAGAAAATGAATTTGCGTCATGGCAACGCGAACCTTGTCATCGACACTAATCCAACCCCTGGAGCCATTAAAAAATCACTCCAGCGTCTGATCGCCATTGCGCGGAAAAATGGAAGCGCCATTGGCATCGGCTCAGTCTCCAACGTGACGATCGAGCAATTGCAGGCGTGGTCAGAAGAATTGTCTGCACAAGGGGTGACGCTTGTCCCGGTTGGAGCGTTGGCTTTAACGCCTGGGGCATCGTGAGCATTGTTTAAGGAGTGTCGTGTGCACAAAGGTCATACATTACCGTACCGTCCTGGCGTGGGCATCGTACTGATTAACCAGGGCGGTTTCGTATGGATTGGGCAGCGCATTGATCCTTCTGACGATGAACATTGGCAAATGCCGCAAGGCGGGATTGACGGCTCAGAAGCTCCCGTTACTGCGGCTCATCGCGAGTTGCTTGAGGAAACCGGAACCAATAAAGCTGAGATCATCGCTGAAACGCAAGGGTGGCATATATACGATTTGCCCAAAAGCTCCAACGCGCTCAAAGGGCGGTTTCGTGGGCAACGGCAGAAATGGTTCGCCATGCGTTTCACTGGCGACGACAGCGATTTTAACATTCAGAACCCACCCGGCGGCGAAAAGGCTGAATTCCGGGCTTGGCGTTGGGAAAAAGCCGACGAGGTGAAGCGTCTTATTGTGGCGTTCAAGCGCCCCGTTTACGAGGCGGTGCTTAGCGAGTTCGGCCCGCTCCTCAAATAAGGCGCCTCATTTCAAGCATTGCATCCATATATCCCTACAGGCGTCTAGCCTCCATGCGGATAGCGCCTCTTGCAATACCAAGCCTCAAGAGCTTGCCTCATTGAGGCTTGGCAAGCGAACCTTTATGGTGAGCGTCAGGATAGACCTTCGCGACTGCGCCCGAGCAAGTACGAGGGAAAGCCCGCGCGATGCTTGTCTGATCGCGCGAGACAAACAAGCGTGGCGCTTGAACGGCATAGATTCTCATTTATGAGAACCGTTATAAGCGCTAACAATCACATCGCCCAACGGCGATAGAGCATCGCTGCGCACGAAGCAGCC
>JARRLC010000063.1:0-14052 GCA_037387425.1 Alphaproteobacteria bacterium | reverse complement strand
TCCAAGACTGGCAAGGTGCATCGCTATTACGCCTGCTCGACTTGTAACCGGCACGGTAAGGTCGCCTGCAAGGGCCGCTCGATTCAGATGGACAAGCTTGATGGTCTGGTGACGAAGACGGTCGCCGAACAGTTGCTCCAGCCAGAACGTATTACCGCCATTCTGGCATTGCTCGCCAACGAGCGCGCTGGAAAAGAAGCGGCTGTCGAAGACCGCTTAAACCTCCTGGAGCATGAAGCGCAGGACGCCGAGCAGCGGCTGAGCCGTCTGTACCGTATGGTTGAAGAGGGCGTGGCCGAACTGGATGATCTATTGAAGGAGCGCATCGCCGCCTTGAAGACCGAGCGGGAAAGGACCCGCGCCGCTATGGAACGGGCGCGTTCCGAAGCGCGGCCGAAGTTTAAAATCAGTCGCCCGCTCATCGAGCGGTTTGCAGCCAACATGCGCGACAAAATGTGTTCTGGCGAAGTGCCATTCCGCAAAGCCTACCTTGGAGCCGTTCTCGACCGCATCGAAGTGGATGATCGCGTCATACGCATCATTGGCCAGAAAGATGTACTGGAGCAAGCGGTTACCCGCGAAAATTTTTTTGTGCCTGGAGTTCGCAGTTTTGTACGCAACTGGCGGAGAGGGTGGGATTCGAACCCACGGTACGCTTGCGCGCACACCGGTTTTCGAGACCGGCCTATTCAACCACTCTAGCACCTCTCCAGGGTGAGCGTTACGTTTTGCGCATATCACTGAAGGCCATAGCCTGCCGATACACCAACGCACGCGGGTGCTCATATGTATCGCGTCCGGCTGGCATCGGCAAGACATTCCCACGCCTTTTTCCGGCCCTCATTGAAGGGAACAGGCGACATTCAAACATACAAGGGGCTTTCCCTCGCTTTTCTTGCGTCTTGCACACATATGGCCGAGCTTTTACACCCGGCCATAGTTGTTTCGCTGTGGCGTTTTCCCCAATACTGGGCAAAGCGCTCTAATCCTTGTTGTTACGCGCCAGCGCTTCTGTAATGCGCTGGAATTCCACACGGCGATTGCGATGTTCTGCTTCTTGCGTTTCTATGAGCAGATATTTCTCACCATAACCTTGCGTGACCAGATTTTCCGGAGGCACATTGAATTCATCCGTCAACACGCGCGCTACGGTTTCGGCCCGCCGGTCGGAAAGCGAAAGGTTATCTTCATCCGAGCCAACCGCGTCGGTGTGGCCACTGATGAGAAACACTTCGTCAGGGTTGCGTCGTAATATCCGTTTAATTGCGCGCGCAATAACTTCCAGCCGATCTATCTGGTTGTAATTTAGCTCCCAGGAACCGAATTCGAAGTTGATCGTGCTGAGAGACACCCGCCGGAACCGGTCTCGCAGCGACGGGCTGTAGCGGATTTCATCAAGCGTGTATTCTGCGTCGATATCGTCAACCGGCGGTGCACTGAGCGCAAAGAACACTTCCTTCTCCGAAGCCCTGCTAGCATCGACGTAATATTCATGACGCGGAATGCGAACGACTGGCGGCGGCAACGTAACGCGGAACCCGAAGTCTCCGACACGGTGGCCATGATGGCGGCGCCTGTGTTTGCGACGATTATCGAACAGAGTAAATTCGCGTCCGCGACGGTCACGCCGAATACGGCGGATAAGTCGACCATTGTCATCCGTAACAGTAATAATGGCCCGGCCATCTGCACGCGTGAATACTCTCCGGCGATAGCCATCCGAACTGCGTTCCTCACGAACTTTACGCGCTCTTTGACGAAAACGTTCTGAGTCGTCATGTTGGATGAACGCGTGGCCTTTCTCGCGGATAATTCTCCGGTTACCCGATTCGTGAATGACAATACGTCCACGATTATCACGAACTCTGCGGCGATGCTTGGTGATGTCTTTTAGACGCTCCCGCGTAAACTTGCGTCGTTCCATGCGACGTAAGCCGAGTTCTTTCGATATCGGGCGGTGACGGCGTTCCACAGCACGTGGCGACATATCGCGACGGTGAGGGCGCTCCACAGCGCGCGGCGACATATCGCGACGGTGACGGCGTTCCTCAGCGCGCGGCGGCGCATCGCGGCGGTGACGGCGCTCCTCAGCACGCGGCGGCGCATCGTCACGATGTTTGCGACGGCTGAAGCTCGGTGCTGGCGCTGCCCTGTGCCGTTTCTCTACACGTGGCGGACGCGCATCATCCCGTGACTTCCTATCGGGCTGACCTTTTTTACTGAGAGATGGCTTCTCATGACGCTGTTTACGCTTATGACGTTTTTCGTCACGCTGCTTATCTTCATCATCTCCACGATCGCGCTTGTCGAAGTTCATTTGCGCCAGAATGATCGGTTCCGATGCAACAACAGGATTTTCCGCCCATGCAACGTTGAACGAGGCGGCAAGCCCCATCCCCCCTACAGCGACGGCAATAACAGCTCGTAACATTCGATTCATAGGCATTATATCTGCCTCCACTCCCCAAGTGCCCATTTCAAAGTGGTTTCGCCACTCTAACAACACTCTAAATGCGTTGCTTTCTAGACTGATGACGAAATATGCCGCGCTCTGCTTACGTTTTACCGTAGCAACTTTGCATCACGTTATGTCAATTCGTCAGCAACGTAATTGTAAGAACGCTGTGTGAATGGCGGCTGTCAGTTTTGTAAAATTGGAGAGTGAATATCAGACACAGCAAAACGGCCGAGCGCTAGCATGCGCACGGCCGTGTTTTATCATCAACAAAAGAGCTGAGGCACAGCCCCAAACCCATTAGCTTACGCTTTGGCTTCTTCTTCGCCTTCGTCAGTTGCTGGCACTTCGTCGGCTGTGGTTTCAGCCAGCAGCGCCACGGACTGAGCGGCCCAATCTTCGCGTTCGAAGCGCCCTTTGAGCTTCAGGGCGTCGTCGAGTTGAGCGATTTCGTCATCGGAGAAGTTAGCTATCTGCTCAAACTTCATGACGCCGAAGCTGTTGAGCTTCTTCATCATGGATTCGTCTACGCCTTTGATGAGCTTCAGGTCATCATAGGGGCCTTTCGGCTTTTTGAAGCCTTTGAAAGCGGCCTTGAGCGCTTTGGCGCGTGCGTCGGTGCGCTCTGGGATACGGGCGGCCTTACCGCGCAAACCGCGCAGATAATAGAGCTTGGCCCGGCGTACGCGGCCACGGCGCACCACCGTGATGGACTCAATCCACGGTGAATAAATGGGGAAAACGCGTTCCACACCTTCACCGTATGAGATTTTGCGCACTGTAAAGCTTTCCTGCAAGCCGCCGCCGGAACGCCCGATGCAAACGCCTTCATAGGCCTGCAAACGTTCGCGGTTACCTTCGACCACTTTCACGCTTACCCGCACCGTATCACCGGGGCTAAATTCAGGGATGGAGCGCTTTTCAGCCAGCTCAGCCGCCTGTTCTTTTTCAATTTCCTCAATAATGTTCATAGCTGTTGCCCTTTGCTCGGCCAGCTCGCCGGTTGTGCCGATTTCGCTGCGCATGAATTCTGTGTGAAGCGGCCCAAAACGTGCCACGCCAACACGGCATCGACCGCAAGTGATCGCTCGCAGGTGCCGTCAAGTCGGAAGACTGCCGCTTGTGATAATGGAATTTTATGCAATTGTCGATGCCCTTCCGACTGTATTATTGCCAACCAAATGCAGAAATTTCCTTCAAACGGTGAGTAACGATGCTTTTAGGGCGTCCGTGCAATCACAGAGTTGGCCAAATCCGCCTTTAGTCGTACCGTCATTCGTATCGCAGTGTGATTCTCTGCGCCTGTAAATTTGTGCTTTCACGTTTAACAGGTTTCAGCCACCGGAAAACGAATCTGTCCGGGATAAACACAAACAATTTTGCTGCCAAACTCCAGGTCTCCCATGGAAACGATCGACAGGACGCTTCAAACAGTAGCCCAGCCAGTGGAAACTACTGATCAAGACTCACTGCATAAGTTACCGCGTCCGTTTTTTTCGCCCACGCTGTTCTCGCGCAAACCCAGCCCGGAAGCGCCCAACTATCTGGATACCTATTATTGGTGGGCATATGTGGAACCGCGCGGGGTGCGTTTTTTTGAACGTGATTGGCTGATCAATCTCATTCTCTGCGGAAATTACAAGAAACTGCGAGATTGCGCGCTTTCCACATTCGGCGCCAAACTGCCGGGCAAAACGCTGCAAATAACATGTTGCTACGGCAATTTAACGCCTCGATTGGCTGAGCGCGCAGCCGCCGGGCGAGGTTCGCTGGATGTGATCGACATTATGCCCGTGCAACTTGAAAACCTTAGCGCGAAGCTGACGCCTATGGCTCCGGCCAAATTGCAGCGCATGGATTCGCGGGCGCTCAACTACGCGGACGGCGAGTTTGACCGTGTGCTGTTGTTCTTCCTGCTGCACGAGCAACCGCAAGACAGCCGCGAGCGTTCGCTGCAAGAAGCGCTGCGCGTGCTCAAACCGGGAGGCAAGCTGGTGATCGTCGATTATGGACGTCCGAAACGCTGGCATCCTTTGCGCTATCTGCTGTTGCCGTTCCTGAAATTTTTGGAGCCGTTCGCCGTGCCTTTATGGCAGGAAGAACTCACCAGTCTGCTCGCACGCCATTTCAGAAGATGCGTTTGGCATAAAACAGCCTATTTCGGCGGGTTGTATCAAAAAATCACAGTGACCAAGGCATGAGCGCCTGCTGTGAAGTATGCTGCGTATCGTGTATATGCGAATACGTAGGCAAACTCTGAACAGGCATCAAATGGCTGCCCAAACAAGCGATTTCACATTTTTTACCGGCATTCGCCGCGAAAATCGCTTATGGTGCGCCATGTATTAATCTGGGGTAGAAATGTCAATCTGGGGAAAAATTGCAGACGCTGTATCAGGACTTACCGCGCCAGAAGGGCCGTTGGGCGGTATCTTCGAGGGGCTGAACCGTTTGCTGACGAGCTCTGACGATGATGCGTCCGAGGCTGATAAACAAGTGGCTTTTACCATTGGCGTCATCGCACTTGGCGCCAAGATGGCAAAAGCGGACGGCGTTGTTACGCGCGATGAAGTGCGCGCTTTCAAGCATGTGTTCCGCGTTCCAGAATCGGAAGCCCAAAATGTCGGCCGCGTCTTCAATCTGGCCAGGCGCGACATGGAAGGCTACGAATCTTATGCAAAACAGGTCGCCCGGTTGTTCAAAAACGACCAGGAAATGCTGCATAATATTCTGGATGCGCTATTTTATATCGCCAAGGCGGATAACGTTCTGCATGACAGCGAGAAAGCTTATCTCGCAACCGTTGCGCGTCTTTTTAGCATCAGCGAGATCGAATTCCGTTATATCCTTGCCCGCAATACCGAAGATGAACGCCCAGACGCCTATGAAGTTCTTGGCGTTTCTCCGAAAATATCGGACGAAGACCTCCGCAAGCATTATCGCAAGCTGATGATCGACAATCACCCGGATAAGCTGATGGCGCGCGGGCTGCCACAAGAAATGATCGACCTCGCCACCAGCAAAATCGCTAGGTTCAATAACGCGTATGACGTCATACGGCAACAACGGCAGTTGACAGCCTGATGTTGGCGGCTCGCGGACAATCCCTCATGACAATCGACACGACCCTTGAAGCTGCTTGGTATCCTTCACCGAATTTCGAGCCGCGCCGCGATGGCATGAAGCCGTATATTCTTCTCTTGCACTACACCGGCATGGAGACCGCCGAACGCGCCCTCTACTGGCTGTGCACGGAAGAATCCAAGGTGTCCTGTCATTATATGATCGATGAGGAAGGTCGCATCACGCAAACCGTGCGCGAAAACATGCGTGCGTGGCATGCCGGTCGTGCATGTTGGAACGGAGAAACCGACATCAACTCCGCTTCCATCGGTATTGAAATTCACAATCCGGGGCCGGGATGGGGATATCCAGACTTCCCCGAAGCTCAGATGTGCGCCGTAGAAAGCCTGTCGCGCGATATCATTTCCCGGTACGATATTGTGTCACATCATGTGCTGGGGCATTCCGATGTGGCGCCTATGCGTAAAGCCGATCCGGGCGAGAAATTCGATTGGGGCCGGCTGGCGCGTGCTGGCATCGGCCATTGGGTTCCGCCAGCGCCAGCAGCTGGAGACGACGGGCTGGGGTTGGGAGATACCGGCGACGGAGTGAAGCGTTTGCAATGCCTGCTCGCGAGCTATGGCTATCACGTGCCGGAAAGCGGCGTCTTTGACGAAGAAACCGAAAAAGTCGTAACCGCATGGCAACGGCATTTTCGTCCTGCACTGGTCAATGGCCGCGCCGACTGTTCCACATTCGATACGCTCAGCCGTCTTATAAAGGCCCTGCCGCAAGAATACCGCCGCTTTCCTTCGCAGCCATAGTGCGGAAACGTTCGTATGGCGGGCTTGGGAACGGCATCCCGGTGCAGATATACGGATGCGTTGGACGAAACGAAGCATGGGCAACATGGAATCAGACGGAACCGGCGTCATACCGGCCCGTCAAGGTTCTTGCGTTGTTCTGATATAGCGTCAAAGCTTGCGTTTGCGTCCGGTGAACATCGCCTTTACGAGGTTCTCGCGATGCTCCAAGCTGGCGGCAATTACTCCAGCGACATGCAAGCCGACAAGTATCAGGCTGAGATTAGCAAACACCTCGTGAATTTCCTTCAGCCAGCGCAGTTCGGCGTAAGTCGTCATCAAATAGCCGGTTGACCCCATCACCACGAACACCGCTAACAATGCTGCAGTCATAGCGCCACCCGCCGGATTATGTCCCACAAAGCGTGGCGCTCTGAGTTGGAGTGTTTGCCGCAGAAAGCTGAAAACCGTGCTCGGCTTGTAGATAAAATCGGTGAAACGCGCGTGTTGCGTGCCGATCAGTCCCCACACAATCCGGGCAGCCACGATCCCCAGGATCACATATCCCGCGAGTTCGTGGAGAGGAGCCGCTTCAAGCGGCCCGCTTCCATGACTTTCATGTGCGCCGTGGTGCTCTTCCTCGGCTGTGAGATGCGCAACCGTAAAAGCTGTGACTAAACTCCAGTGCATAACTCGCACAAGAATGTCCCAGACTTTCACGGTCGCAGATGATTCTGCGCCGTTAACGTTATCTTGCGTTGTCTCCATAGTCATAACGGCGTCTCCATTTGCAGAAAAATCGCGTTTTATTTGTTTTATATACGATCCGGGTTAATCGTCGTAGCGACGTCCGTTGTGCTTACCGCGTTCGTTATTGTCGCCATAACGATGTTCGTTTCTTTCGTGATTGCGATAGGAGCCTTTTTCATCGCGGCAGTTCTTGCTATCGTCCTGGCACGTTTTTACCTTCTGCACATCATCGCTACTGTTTGAACGATGCTCGTAACGGTCATTACTGGCGAATGCTGCAATCGAAGTGCCAGCCAATAACGTCAGTGCGGCGATTGAAGCGATGGTTGTCTTTTTCATTGTTATATTCTCCTTGGGCTTTGATTTCGTTAAACTCTGACCGATGTTTCGGCCATGACCCAAAGCTAGCAAAACCGCACTGACATCCGACTGACGTGCGTTGTCAGCGTTTTGTCAGGCACAATCCGGCAAAAAAGAAGTATGGAGCCGAATATAAGAATGAAACGCGCACGCACCATATTCACTGGATTATGCCTAGCCGCCGCGGTGTTATTATCCTCCCTGCCGTCGTGGGCCGACAGCGACTGCAAACATCGTGGCGGCGCCCACAAGCACAGACATGACGATCACGATCACGACCGGGCGCTGAATGCTGTGCGAAGAGGTGAAGTGATGCCGCTTGAGCAAGTCATGGCAATAGTTAGCGCCAATTTCAAAGGCGACGTGGTTCATACAAGGTTGGAGCGCGAAAATGGCGTGTGGGTGTATGAATTGAAAATCCTAGCTCGGAACGGCCGCATGCGTGAAGTATATATCAATGCAAAGTCCGGTAAACCGATGAACGTCGAAGACGATTGATGCGAATTCTGCTTGTAGAGGATGATAGCCGTATTGCGCGCGATCTTATGACCGCGCTGGAGAACGCCGGGTATGTCGTCGAACACGAATCTGACGGCGAGGAAGCCTGGTTTATGGGCGATACCGAGAATTACGACGCCGCCATCCTCGATCTTGGTCTGCCCAGCATGGACGGCCTTGCCATTTTGAAACGGTGGCGCGAAACAAAACGTGCATTTCCTGTGCTGATTCTCACAGCGCGGGGAACTTGGCGCGAGCGCGTCGAAGGCATCGACGCAGGCGCCGACGATTATTTGCCGAAACCCTTCCAGATGGATGAATTGCTCGCCCGATTGCGCGCTATTATCCGGCGCAGCACAGGGCAAAGCTCAGACTTCGTGGAGATAGGCCCGGTCACGCTCGACACAAAGCAGATGCGCATTACCGTGAATGGCGCGCCTGTCAATCTGTCGCCCCAAGAATACCGGCTGGTTTCTTACCTGATGCATCATGCAGGCCGTGTGGTCACGCAACAAGAACTGACAGAGCACATCTACGCGCAAGATTTCGAACGCGATTCCAATGTCATTGAAGTGCTGGTGGGGCGCTCCCGCAAAAAACTGGGCGTTGATCTCATCGAAACACGGCGAGGCTTCGGCTATATCATCGCGTCACCCGGAAATGAGGCATGAAGGGCTTCGGCATAGGCCGCCTCAAAGGCAACTCCATAAGAGTGCGGCTGTTCATCGCCTCGCTGGCCTCGATTGCGCTGGCGCTGGTGATCGCCGGATTTGGGCTCATAAAGCTGTTCGAACACCATGTCGAGCGGCGTTTTACGGCTGAATTAACCAACCACATGCGCCAGCTTGCCGGGAACCTGACATTTGGAACCGATGGCGCCGTTACGATGCCTGTGCAGTTGAGCGACCCGCGTTTCAATCAGCCGTTAAGCGGGCTTTATTGGCAGGTGTCGGAGGAAGGCAAGAAAGTCAGTCTGCGCTCCCGTTCACTATGGGATACGACGCTTGCCACACCCAGCGACACGCTCACGCCTGGAGAAATTCATAACCATATCTTGCAAGGGCCGTTAAAAGCGGAATTGCTCACGCAAGAAGAGCTTATCATTTACGATACATCCACCGGTAAGCGCCCTGTGCGCATTACGGTTGCTATTGACCGCAACGAATTGCTCACCGCCCGGCATGAATTCGCCGAAGCGCTGGTGTTCTCGCTAGGGCTTTTGGCGGTGGTGCTACTTGGGGCATCGTGGTTGCAGATCGTGGTGGGCTTGCGCCCGCTGGAAGCCGTTCGCCAGGGCGTCAACGCTGTGCGGGCGCGGCAAAAGCAGCGCCTTGAGGATGGCTATCCAGATGAAGTGATGCCGCTCGTCGCCGAGGTTAACACGCTCCTGGATGCGCAGGACCAAACCATCGAACGCGCTCGCACCCGTGCAGGCGATCTGGCGCACGGACTGAAAACGCCGCTCACCGTGCTAGTTGCTAATGCACGGAAACTAAAGGAAAAAGGTGAGGTTGAGTTTGGCCAGGAAATTGACGAGATGGTTAAACTCATGCAGCGCCATATCGAACGCGAATTAACGCGCACGCGTGTTGCTGCCGAAGCGCGCCAGCACATGGATGCCGGGGCCGATGCTGTGCGCGTTGTGCGTGGCGTCGTTGAAGCGTTGCGTAAAACGCCGCGTGGGAGCACGCTGGATTGGCGCATGGCCTTGCCAGAACGACTGGACACGCCTGTTCAGTCCGACGATCTTATGGAAGTTGCGGGCAACCTTTTGGACAACGCGTCGAAATGGGCGAAAGGCTGGGTCCGCGTGGAAACGCGCGAACTTGACGGGGCAATGTCGCTTATCGTAACCGACGATGGCCCTGGTGTGCCGGAAAGCATGATCGCGGCGCTCGGTCAACGCGGCGCGCGGCTCGATAGTCAGACGCCGGGAACCGGGATCGGCCTTGCCATCGTGAAAGAGATCGTGGAGGCATATGGCGGCTCGTTAATGCTGCAGAACGAGGCGGCAGGTGGCTTGCGCGTCGAAGCGGTTCTTTCAACCTGATTGCCCGGATATTTCCTTTGCATACTCTTTGGCCGCAGCTTTATCCTCCTGTGCCCCAGCGCATCACGACCTCAATAACGCATTAACAGCGTGGTCCATTCCGCATCGGGGAAGCGCTGCACCAGCCGGAACCCTTGCGCCATGTAGCGTCCGCCAACCTCGCGCGCCTGGCTTTCCAGAATGCCCGACAAAACAAGATAGCTTCCCGGCGCCACGACGGAGGTGATGGAAGGTGCCAGCCCAAGCAGCGGCGCCGCCAGAATGTTGGCTATCACCAGCCCAAACGGCGCGCGCGCAGCAATGGATGGGTGCTTAACGCCGTCCGCCACCACGAAACTCACCAGCGCGGACACGCCATTATCTGCGCAATTAGCTCGTGCGACATCTATAGCCACCGGGTCGATATCCGTGGCGAGCACATTGCCGCGCAGGGTTTTGGCCGCCGCAATCGCTAGCACGCCCGAGCCGGTGCCAAGATCGAGCGTATCGCCTATGTGCAAGCTCTTCGCCAGCGTATCAAGCGCCAGCAAACACCCTCGCGTGGTGCCATGATGGGCTGTGCCGAATGCTTGCCCCGCGTCAATTTCGATGGCGTAGGCGCGTCCTGCCCCTAGCGCCCGGTCATGACTGCCATGCACGAAAAAGCGCCCCGACTCAATTGGATGCAAGCCACGCTGCGTTTTAGCAACCCAGTCTTCTTCCTCAAGAGGGGCCAGATTTTTGACCAGTTCCAAAGCGTGATGCGGGAAAGATGCGATCACGCCAGCGAAAACATCCCGGTTGGGCAATTCTGAAAAATAGGCCTCAAGCGCCCATTCGCCTGCCGTTTCGCTGATACTGACGGCGGGAGGGGGATCGAGTGTTTCAGTAAGCAGATTTGCAAGAGCGTTCGCGTCGGTTTCCGTTGCGGGTATTGTTGTTTTGTAGACCGTCATCGGCTCCCCATATTGTTGTTTTTTTCGTGCTTGCTCGCACTTGCGCACTTAACTCGCGTATTAGCTTTCCAACGCCCGACACCAACGAACGTAAAGATGCGTGTTTGCTTCTGTAAGCGATAATGTGCGGAGATCACCCTCGTGAGATTGCGTAACCAGCCCATTCGCGATAAGCCGCTGCAAGGCATCGTAAATATCGAACTGCACATCAACCCCAAAGTTCGCATGCAGGAAAGCGTTGATATTCTCTTTCACGCCTTCAAGCTGTGAGTAATTCACAGTATGCCCAAGCAGATGCGCGAAAAGCAAAATCTCTTCTTTCACGTCTTCTTCTTCGGCATCGTCAACCATTACTGCCAGCGCGCCCTGATTATTGGCGAGGTTCTGGAAATAAAGGCTTTGCGCAAGCTGCATGCGGTAGCGATCGCGCGTAACGAAGAAATTGCGGATCTGCGCCCACATGATGCCGCCAAAGCCCGAAATCAGCGCAAGCGCAAGCATTGGAGGCGTGAGAATGGCGGTCACCAATAGTTTTGTGGCGGTTCCGAGCGCCCAAGTGATCGTTCCGAGAAGAGCACTGCCGCCGAGTTGCAGCTTATCACGGTATTTCATCTTGACGCGAATGTTCGGGAACAGCATCTCAACGTCGTGCTGAGGGATTTCCTTGAAAATCTTCAGATATATGTGATCTGTTGAGACATAAGGCGGAATCACACTTCTGATTTGCTTGAGCTTTTTACGAGCTTTCTGTTCACTTATATTATGCTCTTGCATAAGCTCGGCAATGCGTTCTTCTTCTGCCTTGAACTTGATTGCCATGAAAAGCCGTTTATATATCGGCACCTCGTAGTGCACGCGACGAAGAAATGCCCACCGGATATCGCCCTTTGAACGCTTTTGATCTTCCTCGCCGCGATAAAAAAGCAGCTTCATGTCGAATTCGCTGAAATCAACCTCAACGCGCACGCCGTCCGGTGACATCTTCGTCAAGATGTCTGCAAGCTCTTCCTCGGACAGTTCTCTATAGTTGGCGCTGGTGACGAGGTCTTTGACACGCTGGCTGAACTCGTGGCGACGTTCCAGCTTTTCCCCTAGGGTTACCTCACCGATATTGACGGTCTCGTCATCCGGATTGAAGATATCGTAAAGGTCAGACAACTCATTCAGCATGATTCCCGACTGATGCTGCCGCAAGCTGCCTATTTTATACAGAACGCTTTCAGCCAGAGCGCGTTCATTGTCGCTTGACCATTGCCCTGCGGCCAAAATAACCGAAATAATGTCAGTGCGGGACACGGGAATGAACTCCGGCTCTGCTTGCAGCTCTTCGGGAAAAACAATAGGTGCGGCCTCATTCATAAGAAGCGTCTCCGAATACTATCAACTTCAATTCGTTATCGCGAACAACAGAATACCGCATAAGCAAGCCCAGCGGTGGAAGGCGATCATAGTATGAATTGTCGCGAACGCAAAGCCCAGGATACGGAAGTTTATGCTCGTGTAATGAAGGAAGCACGCACACGCTTACGCTCAGCTTTTTCAAAGTCGATTGTCAAGTTAGGTCCATCAATTACAGCTATCTTCCCATAGCCGAACTTATCGTGGAAAACGCGGTCGCCAACCGAGAAGCTGCTAGCCGCGTCGGTGGAGGCCACGACTTCAGCGTCAATCACGCGGCCTCCGCCCATTCCGGCAGAGGATTTGGCTGAAGCTTTCCGCGCATCCTTGGCTTGTTCCTTAGCCTGCCGGTAAGCTGCTGCGCGCTGCCATCCGGGGCTGGAATATCCGCCCGATGTTGGCTGCTCGCGAGAGGCCATCCCGCCGCCGCCATATCCATAGCGGCTGTAATCGCGTGCGGCAGGCGCGGATTGGATCACCTCAACATGCGCTTCCGGCAGTTCGTCCACGAAGCGTGATGGGGCGGCGTTTTGCCACATCCCGTGCACACGGCGACTTTGCGCGAATGAGATACGGGAGCGCTTTTTCGCCCGCGTGATACCCACATAGGCAAGTCGGCGTTCTTCTTCCAGTCCGGCCTGGCCACTTTCGTCGAGTGCGCGTTGGTGGGGAAAAAGACCTTCCTCCCAGCCGGGCAAATAGACCGTGTCGAACTCCAGCCCCTTGGCGGCATGAAGCGTCATCAAGCTGATGCGGTCGCCGTCTGAATCCTGCTCGGCGTCCATCACCAGCGAGACGTGTTCGAGGAACGCAGCCAAACTGTCGAACTCGTCCATGAAGCGGATAAGCTCTTTCAGGTTTTCCAGCCGTGTGGGCGCTTGCGGCGATTTATCCGCCTGCCACATGGCTGTGTAGCCGGATTCATCCAGGATAAGCTCCGCGACTTCTGTGTGGCGCATGGTTTCCAAGTGGCTGCGCCACCGGTCGAAACTGGCGACCAGCCCGCCGAGTGACTTCCGCGCTTGCGGTTTGAGATCACTCGAAGCAACCAGCGCGCGCGCGCCTTCGAGCAGCGGCATGCCTTCATTGCGGGCGCGGGTGTGGATGGTGCGCACAGTCGTTTCGCCAAGGCCGCGTTTGGGTACGTTGACGATGCGCTCAAATTTCAGATCGTTCGCCGGGTTGAGCGTGACATCCAGATAGGCGATGGCGTCTTTAATCTCCTGGCGCTCATAGAAGCGCGGTCCGCCGATTACGCGATAAGGCAGCCCCGCCATTAGAAAGCGGTCTTCAAACGCGCGCATCTGGAAGCTGGCGCGTACCAGAATAGCCATGCCGTTATAGTCGTGGCCCTGACGGTGCAGGCCCTCGATGTCTTCAGCGACGGTGCGGGCTTCTGCTTCGTCGTCCAACATCGTGCGGAGCGCGAGTTTTTCTCCTGCCTCGCCATCGGTGTGCAGCGTTTTGCCCAGACGTCCGGTGTTATGCGCGATGAGATGTGACGCTGCTCCAAGAATATTGCCAGTAGAACGGTAATTGCGCTCCAAACGGATGACCTTCGCGCTGGGGAAATCGGTCTCGAAACGCAGGATGTTATCGACTTCCGCGCCGCGCCAGCCGTAAATCGATTGGTCGTCGTCACCCACGCAGCAAACATTGTGATTGCCCTGAGACAAAAGCCGTAGCCACAAATACTGCGCAACGTTGGTGTCCTGATATTCGTCCACCAGAATAAACGCG
>JARRLC010000062.1:0-19305 GCA_037387425.1 Alphaproteobacteria bacterium | reverse complement strand
TTACCCGATTTCGGGTGGCCTCCAGCATGGAGGGGCGAATCGGGCCGTGCGTCTTAAGTATAACCGATTCTCCTGGTGGGGAAGCTTGTGTTGTTGCTCTTTCCACACTCCCTGTGGAAAGGGGCCATGCCTCAATCGGCGATCAGGCGCCAGCCTGGTCCCACAATCTGCCCACTGCTATTGGGCAATGGAAGATCGAACGGCTAAGGTATTGGAAAAAATGGTGGAGCCAGGCGGAATCGAACCGCCGACCTCTTGAATGCCATTCAAGCGCTCTCCCGACTGAGCTATGGCCCCGCTCAAAGCTTCCCCGGCGCATTCTTTGCGATTAAAGTTACCGCCGGAAGCGAGTTCACATGTCTTAATCGTTTCGTGAGCCGGGATCAAGAGGAACGTCGCATTTTCGCACGTATTCTGTAGTGGGCTAACTCAAATGGCAAAACTACGGATGGTCGCGGCCCAGAATTTTACGATAATACACAACAGTCTGGCATTTTACCGTGGACAGGCCATGTTCATGTCGCATTTCGTATGAAAACCGTGCGATGGTAAGCAGGCATGATCTTCTGTGGCCGAGCAACAGATTTGGCGTGTCAGCTTCGGAAAAAACTTTGGATAGGCTTCATGGGGTTTTTCAAGCGTCTGCGCGGCAATAAAAGCGAACAAACGCTTGCGAAAGCACAAGCGGGCGGTGCAGGCAGCTCAGGAGGGGGCGGACGGCCCAAGCGTCGCTGGTATTGGCGGCTCACGTTTTTTCTGCTGCGCTGGGGAGCCATCGCCTCGGTCACGGGCGCGGCGCTGCTGGCTGCGCTTGTCGCGGGCTACTCCTATTTCGCGGACGATCCTCTTAAGGCTGGTTTCGGCAATAGCACCGCCAAACTCACAATCTTGGCCGACGATGGCCGGGTGATCGCCGAAAAGGGCATGCGACGCAATCATGTTCCTTTGGAGAAAATGCCGCAGCACTTGATAGATGCGGTGCTTGCAACTGAAGATCGGCGTTTTTACAGCCATTTTGGCGTCGATCCACGCGG
This sequence comes from Alphaproteobacteria bacterium, assembly GCA_037387425.1. Classification (GTDB taxonomy): domain Bacteria; phylum Pseudomonadota; class Alphaproteobacteria; order Rhizobiales; family Rhodomicrobiaceae; genus JARRLC01. Next base: position 18,271 of record JARRLC010000062.1, on the reverse strand, counting down.
TATCCTGCGCGCTATGATAGCTAACCGCCGCGCGGGGGCTTGGGTGCAAGGTGGCAGCACCATCACCCAGCAGCTTACAAAAGTGCTGTTTCTCACGCCCGACCGCACGCTCCGGCGCAAGTTGGAAGAATTGCTGCTGGCGTTGTCGCTGGAATACCGCCTGGATAAAAAGCAGATTTTAGAGCTTTATCTTAATCGCATCTATTTCGGCCGAGGTAATTATGGCGTGGCGGCGGCCGCGCAATCGTATTTCGGCAAGCCGGTTTCCGATCTCACGATATATGAATCCGCCATTCTCGCAGGGCTTATCAAAGCGCCTAATTATTACGCCCCCACCAGACATATGGAACGTGCTCTCAAGCGCGGGCGTGTGGTGCTGAAGGGCATGCTGAGCGTTGGCTTCATAACTCAGGCGCAATACAACGAGGCGCTGGCCAACCCTCCGACTTTGCGCGCGTATCTGCCGTCTGAGAGCTACGGCTATGTGATTGATCTGGTGGTGCAACGCGTTGGCGAATACGGGCTAAACTCGCAAATCGATATGGTGGTTGAAACGACCATCAACTACGAGATGCAGGGCGTCGCGCAGAAGATCGTTAGCGACAACATGGACCAGCACGGCAAGAAATACTCAGCCGGGGAAGCAGCCGCCATCATTCTGGATACGAATGGAGCAGTGAAGGCGCTTGTCGGCGGACGTGACTACAAAAAAAGCCAGTATAATCATGCTGTAACCGCCAAACGCCAGCCGGGTTCCACTTTTAAACCCTTCGTGTGGTTAACCGCGCTGGAATTGGGTATGACCCCGAACAGCACCGTCTATGATGGTCCATTGCAAATTGGCGACTGGTCACCTTCCAACTATAACAACCGTTACCATGGCGATGTAACGTTGCGGCAAGGGCTAGCATTTTCGCTGAACACAGTGGCTGTGCGTCTTAGCGAATGGGCGGGGCGCGATAATGTCATCAAAACCGCGCACCGTTTAGGCATTGTCTCGAAGTTGCAGCAGAATGCTTCCATCGCGCTTGGCACGTCGGAAGTTTCGCTGTGGGAAATCACTTCGGCTTATGTGCCGTTCGCCAATGGCGGATATAGCGCGCGGCCGCATATCATCAAGTCTGTGCGTAACTCACATGGGCAAACGCTATATTCTGTAGGCCGCACGGATTGGGGGCGCGTCATAAGGTCCAAGCACGTCGCTCAGATGAACGATATGCTCATGACAACCATCGAAACGGGAACCGGGCAGAAAGGTTCGCTGACCCCGCATCAAGCGGCAGGCAAGACCGGCACCACGCAAAGTTATCGCGACGCCTGGTTCATCGGCTTCACAGGCCATTACGTGACCGGCGTGTGGATCGGCAACGACGACAATAGCCCGATGAAGCGCGTGACGGGCGGCGGTCTGCCCACCATGATCTGGCACGATCTGATGCTTTACGCGCATGTGAATAAACAGCCGGTCATGCTGCCTGGCGGCGACCGTCGCGAACGCGATTCCGGCGGCGATATCGTGGCGGGAGGCCGGTCGCTGTTCGATAGCGTGTTCGGCGGTCTTTTCGGCGACAGTGAGAGACGCGATTCCGATCTGGGGACGCCGGATAGTTCCCGGTCTCGGTCCCGCGATCCGTATTCGACAGGCAGCACATCGGACGAGCGCCGCTCCCGCCGGGAACGCCCCGCCCGTCAGAAAACATGGCTTGAAGAACTGTTCGAATAGCTTTTTCGGAAAATGTGGGGGCGAAGTTTAAGCAAATGGAGTTTTTGCAAGATTTTGCCGAATGGGCGTGGATGCGTCACCACAACCCTTTGAGCTGGTACATCCGACCGCTGTTTCTCATTCCGTTTTGCTATTTTGCCTGGCGTCGCAGCCTGACAGGCATTGCCGTGACCATACTGGCGTTGGCGACCAGCATGTTTTGGTTCCCGGCTCCGGCAAATCCTGACCCTCAGGTTGCGAAGTTTCTGGAAGCTGAACGCCAGTATCTGCTCGGCGACTGGACCTCCGCAAAAATTCTGTTCACGGCCATGATACCGGCGTTTTTCATCGCACTCGCATATGCGTTCTGGCGTCGCTCGCTTTGGATTGGCCTTGCCGTGATCGCTGCGAGCAGTTTCCTGAAAATCGGTTGGAGCCTCTATTACGGTGGTGAAAGCGGTTGGGCGGTGGTGCCGCCTGCGTTAGCCGGATTAATCGTGATCTTTGTTATTTTCGCAGTCGCACGCTGGTTTTCAGGCAAGTCTAACATGCAATAATCCAGAAGTTCGTCGAACTTCTTAGCAAGTTCATAGCAAACTTCTGGATCATAATGTGTTGAGATCTTCTCACCCGTCCTTGAATAGGCGCGCTATTCTCAGCGGAAAGCTTCTCCCGGAGGTACGCCCATCTTCTTCAAAATGATGGCCAGCGGACAGAATCCGGTAAATGCCGCCTGGAACATGTTCGCGCCCACGAATGCTGTGAGCCATAACCAGTTCAGACTGTTGACATAAGCAAGACCGATGCTCAACAGCACCACTGCCCCTGCAAAAGCTAATACGACACGATCAATCGACATGGCGTTTCCCCTCATTTGACCATTGCTTCGCCCATTATGGGAGGTTATTCCGTTTTAGTACACCCTGTTATATGGTTGTGTGAAAAGTGATAATGAGGTCGCTGGTTGACATTCGAAAGTTTGAATATATAAAGCATTTAATGTAGTTGTGTTTAATCGAACGTAAGCCGCGCTTAATGCGTAAAGATATCAACGTTCAACGTTAGAAGGCAGATCCCATGAAGCAACACAGGCGTATGAAAGTCGCGCAGGTTGCCGCTGCCATGTATTTGTGCTTTGCAGGCGCGCTTGCAGCGCCTGTTATGGCTGAAGAACAAACACAGCAGCCCGAAAAAGCGCAAGAGCAGCCGTCACATAAGGCAGAGTATCAGGTTGTCGAGCAAGATATCGATGATCTGAAAGCCGTTTTCGCGACGGTTCGCAGCAAAGATCGGATCAAGGCGCGCGTGCGTACTGGGGGAACCATCGCCTCGTTGAAGGTTGACGAGGGCGTGGAGGTGAAACCAGGACAGGTGCTCGCCGTTATCGCCGACCCCAAGATTGCGCTTAAGATAAAGGCGCTTGAGGCGAAGATCATAGGGGCAGAATCACGCCTTAAGACGGCCAGCCTAGATTATACGCGCGCAAAACGCCTGAGAAAACAGAACGTTATTACCCAAGCGCGCTTAGATCAGCTCAAGACCGCGTTCGATGTCGCTACGAACAACTTGAAAGCCGTGCAAGCCGATCGCGACGTAGCCGAAAAGCAGATTGAAGAGGGGCAGGTTCTGGCTCCCGCTAGCGGACGCGTGTTGCAGGTGCCCGTGACCGAAGGCAGCGTGGTCCTCATGGGGGAGAGCGTGGCTATAATCGCCGCTAACGGCTATCTTTTGCGGTTGGCCTTGCCTGAACGCCACGCCCGTTTCATGAAAAAAGGTGCGAAAATCAAAGTGGGCGCGCGCGGACTTTCACCAGACAATGGTGTTATCGGCGAAGGAAGCATCATCCAGGTATATCCAGAAGTGCAGGGCGGGCGCGTCATTGCCGATGCGGAGGTGCCCGGTCTGGGGACATATTTCGTTGGCGAGCGGACGCTTGTCTGGATCCCGGCGGGCAAACGCAAAACGATCGTCATTCCTCAGAGCTATGTGTTCCAGCGCTTCGGTCTCGATTACGTCCGGGTGGCTATGGAAAATGCTAATCCAATCGATGTGGTGGTGCAATTGGGGCGTCCCGCCACGCTTGAAGACAAAACACCAGCAGTGGAAGTGTTAACAGGTTTGAAAGCCGGAGACCGGTTGGTGCAGCCATGAGCGATACAACAGAAAAAACTCTCGGTATTTCCGGCAATATCACGCGCGCGTTCATTACCTCGCCGCTTACGCCATTGTTTTTGCTGGCTGCTTTTGCGGTAGGGTTGGTAGCGCTTATAGCGCTGCCTCGCGAGGAAGAGCCGCAAATCTCGGTGCCGATGGTCGATATTTACGTTCAGGCTGACGGGCGTAAGGCTGAGGATGCGGTGAAACTCGTCACTGAGCCGCTTGAGACTATCGTCAAGGCTGTGAACGGCGTCGAGCACGTTTATTCGAGCACACAGGACGACCAAGTCGTTATCACCGCACGCTTTTTCGTCGGCACCAACTTAAGCCTTACGAAATTCCCATGCCTGTCATTGTCGGGCGCGGGATTGACGATGTGCCAATCGTGACGCTGACGCTGGCGCCAAAACCGGAAGCCGCTGCCCGCTATAAAGACAACGCGCTCTACCATATGGCCGAAGAATTGCGCGTGGAGTTGAACAAGATCAGCAAAATCGGCCTGTCGTTTCTCTCTGGCGGACGGCCTGATCAGATCCGTGTTGAGCCAGACCCCGAAAAGCTTTCGCTCTATGGGATCACGCTTGCCCAGGTTATCGGCAAGGTGAAGGGGGCAAATCGCTCGCTCCGCGTTGGGCAGATCCGTGAAAACAATAAAAGCGTCATCGTGGTGGCGGGCAAGACGCTGGTGGGCGTTCCCGATATCGGCCTTCTGCAATTGACGGCCCGCGATGGTAGACCCGTATATCTGCGAGATGTAGCGAAAGTCGTTGTGGGCGCCAAACCGTGGGAACAACGCGCCTGGCATTTCCGCAAAAAAGCTGATGGAACGCTGGAGCGGGTTCCCGCCGTGACGATTGCGCTGGCCAAGCAAGGCGGCGCGAACGCGGTTCAAATCGCCGATGAGATCATCGGGCGGCTGGCCCTCCTGAAAGACAGGCTGGTTCCGGACGATGTCGAGGTGATCGTTACACGCAACTATGGTGCAACCGCCAACGACAAAGCTAACGAGCTGCTTTTCCACTTGGGGCTGGCAACGCTCTCCATCGTGCTGCTGATGGGGATCGTAATTGGCTGGCGCGAAGGCATCGTTGTGCTGATTGTCATTCCCACGACGATCCTGCTTACGCTATTTGCATCTTATTTCATGGGCTACACCATCAACCGGGTGAGCCTGTTCGCATTGATCTTCTCCATTGGTATTCTGGTTGACGACGCCATCGTCGTAATCGAGAACATCGCGCGCCACTGGGGCATGAACGACAAACGCAGCCGCACCGAAGCCGCTATCGATGCCGTGGCCGAAGTCGGCAACCCGACCATCGTCGCTACGCTTACCGTGGTGGCCGCGCTTTTACCCATGCTGTTCGTTTCCGGGCTGATGGGGCCGTATATGGCGCCGATCCCGGCGAACGCCTCTGCGGCTATGATCCTGTCGTTCTTCGTGGCGGTGATCATCACGCCGTGGCTGATGCTGCGTATCGCGCGTCACCACATTCATAGCGGTGGGGGAGGGCACGCCGAACCCAGCGATGGCGGATGGCTGGGCCGCAACTATGTCCGTTTCACCAAACCGTTGATTCTCACCAAAAAACGGGCCTGGCAATTTCTGATTGGCGTCGGTGTAGCCACGCTCCTGGCTTTGATGTTGTTCGTTACCAAATCGGTGACGGTGAAGCTTCTGCCGTTCGATAACAAATCAGAATTGCAGGTGATTGTAGACCTTCCACGCGGAAGCTCGCTGGAAGAAACCGACCGTGTATTACAAGCAGCGACCTTGCGGCTGAACGGCTTGGAAGAGCTGGAATCTATTCAGGCCTATACCGGCACAGCCGCTCCGTTCAATTTCAACGGTCTTGTGCGCCACTACTATGTGCGCGGTGAACCTCAGCAGGGCGACTTGCAGGTCAATCTCACCCCGAAACATGAGCGCAGCCGCACCAGCCACGACATCGCGCTGGAAGTCCGCGAGAAGCTGAAAGGGCTGGATGCTCCCAAAGGAACATCCGTGAAGGTCGTGGAAGTGCCCCCGGGGCCGCCTGTTATCGCGACGCTTCTGACCGAGGTGTACGGACCAGACCCGAAAACCCGGCGCGCCGTTGCCAGGAAAGTGCGCGAGGCGTTCCGCAAAGTGCCGTTCATTGTTGATGATGACGACAGTTTTGGCATTCAGGCGCCGCGCCTGCGCGTGAGTATCAATCAGGATAATCTTGAATATCACAAGGTGAGCGAAAGCGACGTCTACAATACCATCCAGGCATATATGAGCGGCGTGGCGGTAGGTTACTCTCATCGTGATGGGGGGCGGCATCCGGTGGAAATCGCCGTTCAGTTGCCGAAGGAAAAGCTGTCGGTTTCCGCGCATACGCTTTCAACGCCTGTGCCAGCTAATGCATTGCCCGGCGAACGCAGCATCGTTGAGTTGGGCGATGTCGTCAGCTTGAAGCACGAAAATGCGTCATATCCCATTTTCCGGCATAACGGACGGGCCGCCGAGATGGTCATGGCTGAACTGGCGGGCGACTATGAAGCTCCGCTTTACGGCATGATGGCGGTATCCGACGCTATCGACAAAATCGACTGGGGCAATTTGCCCAAACCGGAAATTTTGCTCCACGGTCAGCCGAACGACGAATCGCGTCCTTCGATGCTGTGGGATGGCGAATGGGAGGTAACCTATGTGACCTTCCGCGACATGGGCGCAGCTTTCGCGGTTGCGTTGCTCGGCATCTATATTCTGGTTGTGGCGCAATTCGGGTCGTTCAAGTTGCCGCTCGTCATCTTGACGCCGGTTCCGCTGACGCTCATTGGCATTATGATAGGGCACTGGCTATTTGGTGCGCCGTTTACTGCAACGTCGATGATAGGTTTCATCGCATTAGCAGGCATAATCGTGCGTAATTCCATACTGTTAGTCGATTTCATCAGGCATCTCCGCGCTGATGATATGCCACTAAAACAAGCGTTGCTTGAAGCCGGGGCGATTCGTTTCAAGCCTATACTCCTCACCGCGCTTGCCGCGATGATTGGTGCAGCCGTGATACTATTTGACCCAATTTTCCAGGGACTTGCTATTTCACTTCTGTTTGGGCTTGCTTCTTCTACCCTGCTCACGTTACTCGTGATACCGGCGATCTACGTAGTGTTACGGGATGATGGACGCGCTTTACCATAACTTCAGCTTGACTGATGGGGTAGGCTGAAAGCGCGTTTGTAAATCTGTCTGCGTATGTGTCGTCATGGCATGAGGGCGGACGAGCGGAGGAACGATGAGTTCAGAGCCGTTACTGAGCGTCAAGGCGGGGGGAGAATATGTGGAGCTTGCGGCTGGCGGGTTCTGGACGGCTAGCCATGCCGCCTCGCTGGAAACGCTAATCGCTCCGCATACCCAGGTAAGCGCGTGCGCACGCAGCCTGTCCATCGATATGACAGGTGTACAAGCGTTCGACACGTTCGGCGCATGGCTTTTGGAAAAGCTGCTGCGCTCTTGGCGCGGCAAGGGACTGGAAGCCAATATCGTAGGTTTGGCCGAGCATTACAAAGGCCTTTTCCGAGAAGTTGAGCGCACCAATAGTGCGCCCCTAGAAAAGCGCAAGAGCCGGTTGACACAGCCGCTCTGGTGGATGGAAAGCCTTGGCCGCAGGGTGGAGAAACTTGCATACACGCTTGTGCCGTTCCTCAATATGGCCGGGGCGTTCGGCTTAGCGTTGGTGCGTACATTCACGCAGCCAAAATCTTTCCGCGGCACGTCAACGGTGCATCACCTTGACCGTGTGGGCTGGCAGGCAGTGCCTATTATTCTGCTTATCAGCTTTCTCATCGGCTGCATTATCGCCCAGCAGGGCATTTTCCACTTCCGCCAATACGGCGCCGATATCTACGTTGTGGATATGGTCGGTGTGCTGGTGCTGCGTGAAATCGGCGTGCTGATCGTCTGTATCATGGTGGCGGGCCGCTCCGGTAGCGCCTACACCGCCGAACTCGGCGCCATGAAAATGCGCGAGGAAGTCGATGCGTTGCGCACTATGGGCTTCAATCCCGTAACCGTGTTGATTATTCCGCGCGTTCTGGCGTTGGTCATCGCCGTGCCGATCCTGACGTTTCTGGGCTCTATGGCCGCGCTTTATGGCGGTGGGCTGGTGGCTTGGCAATATGGCGGCATGAGCCCCGATATCTTCATCACCCGTTTGCAGCAGGCCATTTCCATAACGCATTTCAGCGTCGGTATGATCAAGGCGCCATTCATGGCGCTGATTATCGGGTTGGTGTCATGCTCGGAAGGGCTTTTGGTAAAGGGTAGCGCTGAGTCCCTGGGCTCAAGAACGACGATATCCGTGGTGAAGTCTATCTTCCTGGTGATCGTCATGGACGGTGTTTTCGCAATTTTCTTCGCCTCGGTCGGGATGTAAAGCGCTATGGATGAAGCCATTATCAAAGTGCGCGATCTTGAGGTGGGGTTCGATGGCGTCACCGTGCTCGACCAGTTATCGCTCGATGTGTTCAAAGGCGAAATTCTCGGCTTCGTCGGTGGATCTGGCGCGGGCAAGTCGGTGCTTATGCGCACCATCATTGGGCTGATCCCTAAGCGGGCCGGAAGTATTGAAGTTTTCGGCGTCAATCTTGGTCAGGCTGACGAGGGGCAGCGCAAAAATGTTGAACGCCATTGGGGCATCTTGTTTCAGCAGGGCGCGCTGTTTTCATCTCTCACAGTTCGGCAGAACGTGCAGTTCCTTATGCGCGAATATTTGCAAGTTTCCGAGCGCTTGATGGACGAAGTCGCGATCGCCAAGCTGGAGATGGTGGGCTTAACGGCTGAAGACGCCGATAAATACCCGTCCGAGCTATCCGGCGGCATGACAAAACGCGTCGCGCTGGCCCGCGCTCTTGCTCTTGACCCGGATATTCTGTTCCTGGATGAGCCGACCTCCGGCCTTGATCCGATCTCAGCGAGCGATTTTGACTCGCTCATCCGTACGCTGCAACAAACTCTGGGGCTGACCGTCTTCATGGTTACGCACGACCTGGAAAGCCTTTACGCTGTGTGCGACCGTATCGCTGTTCTGGCCGACGGCAAAGTGGTGGCGGATGGCACTATCGACAAGCTCATGGAATCTGAACACCCTTGGGTGAAATCGTATTTTCGAGGTAAACGCGCCAGCATGTTTGCGCGTCATTCCAATCAACCTGCAATTTAAAGGCGAACCGATGGAAATTCGTGCGCGCTACATTTTGATGGGCCTTTTCACTCTCGGTGCTGTGCTGGCGGTGTTCGGCTTCATTTTCTGGATGCACTCGACTGGCGGGTTCCAGGAAAAGGAACGCTATCGCATCAAGGTGGAAAGTTCCGTTTCCGGTCTGCTGAAGGGCGCGGCTGTGCTCTTTAACGGCATCCGTGTTGGCGAGGTGACCGACCTGCAACTGAACCCGGAACATCCCAGGGAAGTGATGGTATGGGTTGCGGTGGCTGAAGGAACGCCGGTCCGCGCTGACACCCGCATCGATGTCGATTTTCAGGGGCTGACAGGCGTCGCCTTTATTTCCATGTACGGAGGCAGCCCGGATGCGCCTCTGCCTGAGAATAACGGTACGCCGCCGATTTTGAGCGTTAGCGCTGGCAGCGGGCAGACGATGGGGCAGGCCGCGCGTGACGCGCTGGGGCGCCTGAACAAAATTCTGGATGATAACTCCGCGCCTTTGCACAACGCGATTGTGAATTTCAGTTCCTTTTCCGATGTGCTTGCCAACAACAACAAGAAGTTTGAAAACATTCTTGGCGGGCTTGAGCGCATGACAGGCGGCCCTGCGCCGAAGAATTTCGGACAACCTTACGATCTTACCGCGCCGCGCAAGATCAAGGGCGTGCCGAAAGCGCTACAAGGGCTTCTGGTTGTCTCCGATCCCACCGCGCTCATTGCGCTTGATACTCAGAATGTAGCCGTGAGAACAGAGGGCAAGCAGCCGCCAACTTTGCGCTGGGCGGATAATCTGCCTAAGCTCATCCAGGCCCGCGTTGTTCAAACCTTTGAAAATGCAGGGTTTCTTGGAACGGTTAATCGCCCGACAGATGTGGCGACTGGCGATTTCCAGCTTCAGCTAGACATCCGGGATTTCAAAATTGAGCTGGGCGAAACCTCAAAAATCAATATTGAGATCAGCACGAGAATCCTGGATAGCGAAGGCAAGATTTTAGCAGGCCGTGTGTTTAAAACGACTCAGTCGGTTAAGTCTTCGGAAGTTGAGAAGGCTATGGCCGCAATAGACGAAGCGTTTGGTAAGCTGGATACTGAGCTGGTGGTTTGGGCATCAAATGTGCTCGATAAGGCGAAAGCCCCTGCACCGGAGCCTGAGCCGGAACCAGAGGCTGCGCCAGAACCTCAGCCTGAGCCAGAAGCAGCTCCTAAGCCTGCTGCTAAGCCAGAGGCTGAAGCTGGGTCTGAGCCTGCGCCAGCATCTGACCAAGCAGAAGAGCCTGCGCAGACACCGCCATCACCATAAATCCAGGTGATGGAAGGCGGTAATCTGCGCTTTACGCGCTTTCAGGGGCGGCGATTTATTTGCAGTCGCCTGCGCGTGCGACCGGTTTGCCGTGGATGAAAACGCTGGCGTTACCGCTTTTCGTGCCGTTTTTGCACACAACAGCTGGCTTGCCTTCAATGAAGACATCGGGGACGATTTCTACCGATCCCGGATCGTTTGCATCGCCTGCGCGCATGGCCGGTTTGCCCTCCACAATCACGGAAGAGGCGCCGCTTGTATTCGCCCCATTGCTTCCGCTGGCTGGGGAGGTGTTCTGTGGCGTGCTTGGCTGATTTTCAGCCTGAGCCTGCAAGGGCAGGGCGGAGGATACAAGCGCTACAACTGCAACAAGTCCTGCCAATACATTAACTTTTCTCATTCTTTTCCCTATCAATGGTTTCAGCGTTCGAAGCGTTCTGGTTCTGATTTGCTGCCATCCGCGTAGGTGAGGCGGACCGTTACAAAGCGGCTGTCGCCAGGCACTTCGATGTATATCTTGCTATCTCTCACGGAATACGGGTCTTTCGGATTGCACGCAGGCATCTCGAATATCTTAGGCGTTGCGTCCGAGTTGACGCCGTAGGCGATTTTACGCAAAGCGCACCGGGCGGTTAGCAGATGCGTGAAATACACAAGCGTCTTGCCATCGTAATCGCGGAAGCTGATCCAGTTATTTTTCGTAAGCCCCAGCGTTTTTTTCTGCACTTTGACAAGTTCGGCGTTTGGATCGAATTCCAAATCATACGGCCCGCGCGTTTCATTGCCGATGTCGATGTACTTCACCTGTATTGTCGAGCGCGGTGTATTAGCCTTGAGTGAGAAGAACATGTTCGGCATTTTTAAGCCGGTAGCCGGGTTTGTGTATTCGCCTAGGCCAAGCGATTGAAATTCGCCTTCCGTCCCCAGCCGGTAGAACACCTCGCGGGGCACTTCACGTATTTGAAACGTGATCGTCCAGCCAGCGTTGGAGCGCATCGCTGTGAACGACACAGGTGCGGCATCGCTAGACTGTTTCAGCATGGCGAGCGCTTTTGCCCGCGTGTTGGCGTCTTCGATCCATTTCGCAGCAAGTTCCTTATCGACGAAATATTTCAAGAACTTGCCTTCGCTGTTGAGCTTGAGGAAAGCCTCCAGCGCTTTCAATTCCTCCCGTTTGTCGCCAAGCGATTGCACCCCTTTGCGCGCGGCGGAATATTCGCGGCTCAGTTCGTAGAATGCGGGCGCGAAATCTGCATGCGCGCTGGCAAAGCTTTTCAGCATTTCGGTGCGTTGCGGGGCGTCAAAAGTGATGATCCGCGCAAATTCCATCAGGGGGCGTTTGTCCGCCTCGTAAAGGCTGGCGTAGATTTCGCGTGTACCTGCACGACCTTCCTGCACCTTCAGGAAAGTCTGATAACGCAAATGCGGATCAAGGAAATTCAGCTTGAAGCCGAAATATGCATTATATGCGCGCCGTGCATTTAGATAGTCGCCGCGCATCTCATAGATACGGGCGTTGTGATAATGCTCTTCCGGGCGCTTGGCATTCTCGATAACGCCGCCTGACTTCGACAGATTGGCGAAGCCCTTTTGCATCGCTTCCAGCGTGTCCACGATCTTTTCGTTGGACCGAGCGATGGTTTGCGTGGTCTCGGCAATGCGGGCGGTATTCTCAGCGGTTTCGCGCGTGGATTGCTTAATTTCGGCGATATCCTTCTGGATGACGCCAAGGCTCGATTGCAGGCTTTCGATCGCGGGGATATACGAGGCGAGAACGCCATTTTCCTGGGTGTCGTCGGTTTGCAGCAGCATCAGCCCGCCGGAAAACACCAGGAAAGCTACGGCAGCGATCAGTGGCGGCATAAGTTGCCTACGGAACGTACGCCAGATGATATTCGCCAGCACCAAGGCGATGACGGCAAGCAGGCTAAGGAAAAATACGTATTTGCTGAACGGAGCAAGGGGCTGCAACACATCCGAAACAAATCCGCCGACAGCGCCAAGCGGGCCAAACACAGTTGCGTGACGCACTACGTTGGAGAAGGTTGACTTGCTCATGCCTGCTGCTCATGCCTCCATATAAACGCTTGAATGGCCACACATAATATAAGCATGGCAAAATTCTGAGGTCATTGACCAGGGGAAATAGGGCTGAAATGAGGCTGGAGATGGGGCTTAGCTTCCAAGCTTAATCACAAAACTGAAATCCCCGCTAGTCGCGGGGATCTCGAGTTCTAAGTATTGCAACAGCATAACAACCGCTCTGCAAAAGAGTTTTTAGTCTTCTTGCTTTTCCGGCTTTTTGCTGTACTCGTCGATTTTCTTGACGGCCTGTTCTTTCAGCTCAGAGGCTTTTTTTCCGGCTTTCTCAGCCATTGCGCCCGCTTTATCGCGGACTTTATCCATAGTGGTTTTCTCGGTGAGCGTGAAAACGGGGGCGGTTTTCAGCGATTCCTTGGTGATGGCCGCGGTTATGACCCGGTTGCCGTCCTTTTCGCCGTAAGTCACAACTTCGAAAGGGACCGCCACGAGTTTAGAACCCATGCCCAAAAAGCCGCCGACGCCAATCACGACTGTTTTGACGTGACCTTCTTTGGAGAAAAGCACGTCGTAGATCTTGCCGATTTTCTCGCCTTCGGAATTGACAACGGGCTGGCCGAGATAGTTCGCCATCCGCCATTCGGTCGCCGCTTGTGTGCTGAGGTAAGGCGTTTTGTTGTCTGCCGCTTGCGCCGCCATCGGTACGGCAAGGGCGATAGCCATCACAGCAGGAATGATGCGTTTCATCTGTTGTAGCCTCCATGTCTTCAAGCGAATAACGGTGTCTCAGTACCAGAGAGGAAGCGCTTCTGCTTTAACTTACTGCGCTTCTTCACAGATGACTGCCGTACATGGCGACTTACATAATGCCGGAAGGGTTAATTATCCAGTCTTTGAGCTGACAATACGACGGTTATACGCACATTTCTATCGATTAGGACGCCGGAAATCGGTTCGTTGGTGCCGACCCCGAATTCAAGCCTGTCAAGATAGGCTTCGGTGCGTACAATGGCTTCGCCTTCGTTGTTTTCGAATTGAACAGGCAGCAGCAGTCGTTTCGTTTGGCCTTTGATGGTGATATCGGCTGTGAGTTCGAAGTTGTCGTCGTCTATTTCCCGCAAAGAAACGCTGCGAAATGTGGCCACAGGATAATTGCGCGTATCGAACCACTGCGGCCCGATGAGCGTCATATCAATATCTTTTATTCCTGTACTTATAGAGTTGATATCGATGGAGGCGGCAACTTCGGCGTCTTGTGGTTCTTCCGGGTCAAAGCGGATTTCAGCCTGAAAGTGCTTGAATTCGCCCATGAGCATTTGTACGCCGGCTCTGCCCTCAACTGTGATGCGGCTATTGGCGTTGTTAAGCGCCCATTCCTGGGCTTCGGCATGGTGAGCGCCAACAATGACGGTTGCCAGGAAAACGGCAAATAGCGCCAGCACTTTGATGAAACGGGCGGATGGTCGGAACATAGGCAGATCACGCAACATTACATCATCCCTTAAGACGGCGGATACATAGAAAATGGCATAGGGGCAGACATTGCCTCCCCCTTGGTGGGTGCACATTTTTGCGGCGCGGTTCAACCGTTTTTTTGGGGCTGAACAGAACTTCTGTGCGAGTTGGGATATGTGGCAACGGTCTAGTACCTGTTGAGTATCACCACGCAGCCTCGTGTATTGGCACTCAATAGATACTAAAGTTATAGAGATATAGGTGTTTCTTACCAAGTACCGGTGTTTGGCATTGACGCCCACGGCTCTTGCGGTGCAAGTGCGCCGCCTTTTTGCAGCAGTTCAACGGATATCCCGTCAGGAGAGCGGATGAACGCCATATGACCATCACGCGGCGGACGGTTAATCGTGACGCCAGCCTGCATCAGGCGTTCGCATAAAGCGTAGATGTCGTCAGTGGCGTATGCGACGTGCCCGAAATTGCGCCCTTCTGAGTAAGTTTCCGGATCCCAGTTATAGGTCAGCTCGATTTGCGCGGACTCATCTCCGGGCGCGGCCAGGAAAATGAGCGTAAAGCGCCCCTTTTCATTTTCCATCCGCCGCAGCTCTTTGAGGCCGAGCTTGTTGCAATAGAAATCGAGAGACTCCTCAACATTGGTTACACGAACCATCGTGTGCAAAAATTTCAATGTCACACTGTTACCTTTCTAAGGGGCCGAACAAGGTGGATGCCGATTGAGAATGTAGTCACGCGCGGTCATGACGGCAATGTGGGAGGCAATTCAAAAATTCGTATGATCCACATTCTGTCCACGTCTCTTGTGGATTTCATGATTCGGACACACTTCCGCCGCACGTGGCCAGAATAGTTAATAATTCATTGTTCGCGCTGTAGAGTTATTCCATTTGGAGAGCGTGAGCGCTTCGAATCAAAACCTGATTCGACACAAATCATAGTTTACATACGCTCGTTCGGGTTGTGATGCGGCTCAATTGTTGCAACCAGAAGGGTATATATGTGGCGAAATTTGCTGAGGGATTTTTATGAGGAGAATGTAAAAAATGTGAGTTAAATCAGTATGTTGCTATTTGTAGTAAAAGCAGTTTCATACTGTCAGTTGTCACTTTTGTCGCAGACTTATCCAACTACGCAGAAATTTTTCTGGTCAGCGTCGCGGCGGGTGATATGTTCGGTTAACACTTTGTGAAGCTGGGCAAAGGCGGAAGACCTAGCGCGCAAAGAGGTACAACAGTCTAAGTAAAAGCGGGGGATTACGATATGGGGGATAAATTACCCTCAGTTGTCTCGACGTTCGGTGAAACGTCTGAACACGAAAATGCCGGTGTTGACGTTATCGTTACTGCCGGACAGATTAAATGGTTTGATGCTTCCAAGGGCTATGGCTTCATTGTTCCTGACAATGGCATGCCGGATGTTCTTCTACATGTTACGGTATTACGCCGTGACGGCTATCAGACAGCCTATGAAGGCGCACGTGTAGTTTGCGAGGTCCTGCAACGGGATCGCGGCTATCAAGCCTTCCGGGTGCTTGGTATGGATGAGAGTACAGCAATTCATCCGTCCCAACTGCCTCAGCGCACGCATGTCACTGTCACCGCAGAAAGCGATTGGCAGCGCGCGACGGTGAAGTGGTTCAATCGCTTGAAGGGTTTCGGTTTCGTAACCCGTGGCGAAGGCACAGAAGACATTTTCGTCCATATGGAGACGCTTCGTCGGTTCGGTTTTGCTGAACTGCGCCCAGGGCAAACGGTGCTGGTCCGTCATGGACGTGGTTCCAAGGGCCTGATGGCTGCGGAGTTGCGCCCCGATGGCGTAGGGTCAACTTTACTGGCGCCGAATTAAGTCAATGCAAGCTGTATACTCACAAATTTTAAGCAGGGCGGTTTTGGCTGCCCTGTTTTTTATTTTTATCATTACTTTATGTGGTTTGGCGGTCCCTTCCAGCGCCGCGGCGTTTGAGAAAAAGCCGCTCGCTATCATCACCGCCACTGGCCGCCACGAATTGACGGTCGAAGTTGCATCCACCTCTCATGAATTGCAACAAGGGTTGATGTTCCGCCGCTCATTGGGAGCAGACGAAGGCATGCTGTTTATTTATGCTAAACCGCATGAAGTCAAAATGTGGATGAAAAATACCTACATCTCCCTTGATATGGTCTTCGTCCGTGAAAATGGCACTGTGCTGCGCGTGGAGCGCGATACCGAACCGTTCTCATTGCGGACTATCGAATCTGGCGGACCTGCAATCGCTGTTATTGAATTGCTTGCGGGCAGCGCCGATCGTCTGGGGATAAAGTCAGGCGACAAAGTCGATTACTCGACATTCAAGTGAGCAAAACCACATAAGTTTGCTCCCTTACTAGAGATTATGGTAAAATAGTGTTACTGCCTTTCTTAATAAGAAAGGCATCCTATGGTTACAATCCACCCTTTCATCCTCTCAGGAGGCTACGGCACGCGGCTATGGCCCTTGTCGCGCCAAGCATACCCGAAGCAGTTCCTTGCCGTCATTGAAGACGGAAAATCGCTTTTCCAGCAAACATGCGAGCGTTTGTCAGCGGCGGAGTTCGCCGCGCCAACCGTGCTTTGCAGCGCTGAACATCGCTTTATTGTGGGCGAGCAAATGCAGGATCTGGGGGTATCCCCGCAAGCCATCGTGTTGGAGCCATGCGCGCGCAATACCGCGCCTGCCGCCGCCATCGCCGCGCTTCTCTCGGCCCAGCGCAGTGACGATGCCGTGTTGATGTTGGCGCCGTCCGACCACCTTATCGCCGATGCGGAAGCATTCCGCGCTACGGTGCTGTCCGGCTATCCGGCGGCATCCCAAGGCATGCTGGTAACGTTCGGCGTAATGCCGACTGGGCCGCACACCGGATACGGCTATATCGAAGCGGAAGGCAGGCAAGGGAAGGGGGCTACCCTTGCCGTCAAACGTTTTGTCGAAAAGCCTGATGCCATCACCGCCGCGCGCTATGTCGCCAGCGGAGATTTTTATTGGAACGCAGGGATATTCCTTGTCTCAGCCAAGGCTGTTATTGAGGCCTTCCATACACACCAGCCGGATGTGCTGAAACAGGCTGAACTCGCATTACGTCATGCCGAGCCCGATCCTGACTTTAACTTTATATGCCTGGATGAGCGCAGCTATGCAGCCTCGCCAAATATTTCCGTTGACTACGCTATCATGGAAAAAGCCCAGAACGTGAAATGCGTGCCGCTTTCCGTGCAGTGGAGCGACCTGGGGGCGTGGCCCGCCGTTTGGGAAGCGATGGACAAAGACGAACACGGCAATGCATCGCGCGGCGACGTTGTTTTTCATAACTCAACTAGCAGCTACGCATATTCCGATGGGGCTTGCGTGTCCGTGGTGGGGCTTACCGATGTCATGGTTGTAGCCACAAAAGACGCAATATTGGTGACTTCCAAGGATGACGCCCAGTCGGTGAAAAACATTGTCGAAGATCTCAATGCCAAAGGTCGTGTGGAACCAGCATTTCACAAACGCGTTTACCGCCCGTGGGGCTGGTTCGAGGGCATCGACAGCGAAGATCGCTTTCAGGTCAAGCGCATTATGGTCAAGCCAGGCGAGCAACTTTCAATGCAGAGCCATTATCATCGCGCCGAGCACTGGATTGCCGTGCACGGAACGCTGGAAGTCACCATCGACGGCGAAACGCAGCTTTTGCAGGAAAATCAGTCCGTTTACATTCCGCTTGGGACGAAACACCGTCTTACCAATCCAGGGCGTATCCAGGCTCACCTGATTGAGGTGCAGTCTGGCACCTATCTCGGCGAAGATGACATTGTCCGCTATGAGGACGTCTATGGTCGCAGACCGGGGGAGTGAGGTTCGAAAGGTTCGTTCTTAAGGGTTTCCGAAATATGGAGCGATGCTTGCTGATCGCGACCTAAGAACTATGTGGAGCGATGCTTGCCTGATCGCGAGCTAAAAAAATGTGGAGGGGAGCTGCTGCGTGTCCTCAGTGGACTGCCTGAGCTGCCTGCTTCAGTTGCGTTTCAAGGCGTGGTGGCGCCTGTAATGCTCGGTGGAGATGAAGCAGGCTGCTCAGGTTGCGCCCTATGGGGTCTAAGATATCGCGGCTAAATAATGGCTGGGTGAGCGTTGGCATCACGCACGATACGACGGAATTCGCCGTAGCCTCAATCCGTCTGTGGCTGGAGAAGATGGGGCGGCAGCTCTATCCTAATGCAAGCGAGCTGACCATCACTGCCGATTGCGGCGGCGCAAACGGCGCGCGTGTGCGGCTGTGGAATGTGATACCGGCTCCGTCTGATCGATTCATGAGGCGGGGGATTCCCTGACAGAATCGAAGCAGTTATATGAAAGGGTCATGATTCGTTAACGGGGGCAGGGTCATGACAGCATTAGCATCGCATTTGAGC
>JARRLC010000061.1:0-14181 GCA_037387425.1 Alphaproteobacteria bacterium | reverse complement strand
GTGTACGCTGTCGTTGAGCGCGCGTGCGACGAGTGAGCCACAAGACAAGGGGGCGCTCAAAAGGCAAGGCAACGGCAACGGTGGGGCAGGGGGGAACGGCCATGGCGCGCACGGCGATGCGCCAGCAGGTTCCATTGCGCTCATCGCCAAGGATGCTGAAGGCTACGCCAATCTCTTAAAGCTCACGAGCGCAGCGTTTCTTGAGCATTCCGAAGACGGCCAGCCGCATGTCACTTGGGATGATCTGGCGGCTTATAACGCCGGCATTCTCGCACTGACCGGCGGCCCGGACGGCCCGATAGACCACGCGCTTCGCGATGGCAATGTGGCCGCCGCTCGCGCCGATCTGGCGGCGATGCAGGCGATTTTCGGCAACCGGATCTATGTCGAGGTGCAGCGCCACTATCTGGAGGCGGAAAAGCGCGTCGAGCCGGAATTGCTGGATCTGGCTTATGAGCTTGGCATTCCGCTCGTTGCGACCAATCAGTGCTATTTCCCTGCGCGCGACGATTTCGAGGCGCATGATGCGCTCATTTGCATCGCCGAGGGGCGTTATATCCCCGAGGAAGATCGCCGCAAGCTATCTCCGGAGCATTATTTCAAGTCGCGCAAAGAGATGATGGCGCTGTTTGCCGATCTCCCTGAGGCGCTGGAAAATACTGTCGCCATTGCGCGGCGTTGCGCGTTTCGCCCGCGCAAACACAATCCGATTTTGCCGCAATTTACCTCCGGCAGCGCCACCAGCAAGGAAGAAGTGCTCGCCGCCGAGGAGGCCGAGTTACGCCGCCAGGCTGCTGAAGGGCTCGTACACAGATTAGAAACAAGCGGTATAGCGGAGGGCTTCACCCAAGAAGACTACGAAAAGCGTCTCGAATTTGAGCTGGATATCATCGCGCGGATGAAGTTTCCCGGCTACTTCCTCATCGTGTCCGACTTCATCAAATGGGCGAAGGCGAACGGCATTCCAGTGGGGCCGGGGCGTGGTTCGGGCGCAGGGTCGCTGGCGGCATGGTCGCTCAGTATTACCGACCTTGACCCTTTGCGATTTGGTCTGCTGTTTGAGCGCTTCCTAAACCCCGAACGCGTGTCGATGCCTGACTTTGACGTAGATTTCTGCCAGGACCGCCGCGAAGAGGTCATCCGCTACGTGCAGGGCAAGTACGGTGAGAACCGTGTGGCGCAGATCATCACCTTCGGTAAATTGCAGGCGCGCGCCGTGCTTCGCGATGTTGGGCGTGTTCTGCAAATGTCGTATGGCCATGTGGATCGGCTTTGCAAGATGGTGCCGAACAATCCGGCTAATCCGGTGACGCTGGAACAGGCCATCGAAGACGAGCCCAAGCTTCAGGAAGAGCGCGACAACGACCCGAAAGTTGCCCGCCTGATGGAGATCGCGCAGAAGCTTGAGGGGCTTTACCGCCACGCCTCCACCCACGCTGCCGGTGTGGTGATCGGCGATCGTCCGCTGGCCGAACTGGTGCCGCTCTATCGCGATCCGCGTTCCGACTTGCCCGTTACGCAGTTCAACATGAAGTGGGTTGAACCAGCGGGGCTGGTGAAGTTTGATTTTCTCGGCCTGAAAACGCTTACGGTTATTCAGAAGGCGCTTGCCTTCCTCCGCCTGCGCGGCGTGGAGGTAGATTTCGCCAAACTGCCGCTAGACGACAAGCCGACATACGACGCGCTTTCCAGGGCTGACACAATCGGCGTGTTCCAGCTTGAAAGTACGGGCATGCGCGAATCGCTGAGCAAATTGAAGCCCGACCGCATTGAAGACGTCATCGCTATGGTGTCGCTCTACCGTCCGGGGCCTATGGATAATATTCCGACCTATATCAATCGCAAATACGGGCGCGAGGAGGTCGATTACTTACATCCGCTGATAAAAGAAACGCTGCAAGAAACATACGGCGTCATCATCTACCAGGAACAGGTGATGCAGATCGCGCAGCGTCTTGCCGGATACTCGCTGGGCGAAGCAGATTTGTTGCGCCGCGCTATGGGCAAGAAGATCAAGGCGGAGATGGACAAGCAGAAGGTGCGCTTCATGGAAGGCGCGCTGAAAAACGGCGTCGATAAGGGCCGCGCGGACTACATCTTTGAGCTGGTAGCGAAGTTTGCGGGCTACGGCTTCAACAAGTCGCACGCGGCGGCTTATGCGCTGCTCGCCTATCAGACCGGGTATCTGAAGGCCAACTATCAAGTGGAGTTCCTCGCCGCCTCCATGACTTACGACATGGGCAATACGGATAAGCTCCTTGTCTTTGTGCAGGAGGCGCGCCGCAACGGCATCAAGGTGCTGCCGCCCTCAGTCAATCATTCGGATGTGGATTTTCTGCCTGAAGATGGCGCGATCCGCTATTCGCTGGCTGCCTTGAAGAATATTGGCTCTGGCGCGGTGCAATCCATCGTGGACGAACGCAAACGCGGTGGGCCTTTCAAAAGCCTGGCCGATTTTGCCGAGCGCTTCGATTCCAAGATGCTCAACAAGCGCGCCGTGGAAACTCTGGTGGCGGCGGGCGCATTCGACAGCCTAGAAGAGCGCCGCGCGCGTGTTTACGCCAATATCGAGACGCTGCTAGCCTATGCGGGGCGCGTGGCGAACGACCGTGCCTCTGGGCAGTGCGATTTGTTCGGCGGAGGCGGTGGCGGTGTGGGCAGCAGCAGCGCTGCGACGTTGCAACTCCGCAATGCGCCGGATTGGGATTTGATGGAGACGCTCAGTCATGAGCTGGACGCTATCGGGTTCTATCTCTCCGGCCATCCGCTCGACAGCTATACTGAGGCGCTTGAACAAATGGGTGTCCTGAGCTGGTCGGATCTGGAAGCTAAAGTTCGCGATAAGGGCAAGGCTGAAGCCCGCGTCGCGGCGACCGTCACTTACAAGCAGGAGCGCAAGTCGAAATCAGGCAATCGCTTTGCGTTTGGCGGTTTTTCCGATCCGAGTGGCCAGTTTGAGGCGGTGATTTTCTCCGATACGCTGTCGCTGGCGGGGGAGGCGCTTGAGCCGGGTAAGGCGGTGCTTCTCAATATTGAGGCCGAGCTTGACGGCGAGAGCGTGAAAACGCGCGTGCGCACAGCGCAAGATCTGGACGCCGCGCTTGGGCGGACGCGGTCGTGCTTCAGCATTCTGGCCGACGGGCGGTTTTCGGTTGCGGATCTGGCGAAGAATGTCGGACGCGATGGCAACGTGGTGCTGAAGGTCTGTCTGCGCTTAGGCGACGCAGGCCGCGAGGTGGAAATTACTCTGGGACAGAATTTCGATATTTCCTCCCGTCAGGCGGGCGCACTAAAGGCGTTGCCAGGGGTGTTGGATGTGGTGACGAGTTGAGACAGGCGCTCAGACGTTTGAAACGCATTAGAAAGGTAGGTCGCCAAAGTATCAATGCCTTAATTTCTTGCGTTTTATTGTGCGCCACACTATAACCCCACGCATCACACACGCGGGATTTTCGCGCGAACGCCCTCATATGGGGCGCATTCGTTCGTTCCGGTGGCAGGCCGAGTGGGTTCGGTTGTCGCTTTCTCGCGGAGGATAAACCGGAAAAGAGGAGATGCAGGCCCATGGCACTGCCCGATTACACTATGCGCCAACTGCTGGAAGCAGGCGTTCACTTCGGTCACCAAACGCACCGCTGGAATCCGAAAATGGAGAATTACCTTTTCGGAGCGCGCAATAATATCCACATTATCGACCTTGCGAAAACGGTTCCGTTGTTGCATCAGGCGCTTGTTGCGGTGAGCGATGTCGTCGGGCGTGGCGGTCGTGTGCTGTTCGTGGCAACGAAGAATCAGGCGACTGATGTTGTCGCCGACGCCGCAAAGCGTTGCGCGCAGTATTACGTCAATCACCGCTGGTTGGGTGGTATGCTGACCAACTGGAAGACGATCACGAATTCTATCAAACGGCTGCGGCAAGTTGACGAAACCGTTAGTGCCGGTGGTCAAGGGTTCACCAAGAAAGAGCTTTTGAACCTCACGCGCGAGCGCGACAAGCTGGAAATGGCGCTGGGCGGCATCAAGGATATGGGCGGCCTGCCGGATATGCTTTTCATCATCGACACCAACAAGGAATCCATTGCGGTTGCTGAAGCGCGCAAGCTGGGAATTCCCGTGGTGGCGGTTGTGGACAGCAACTGCGATCCGGACGGTATTGATTATGTCATTCCTGGTAACGACGATGCGGGCCGTGCAATCACGCTTTATTGCGATCTGATCTCACGCGCTGCAATTGACGGGCTGGAGCGTTCGGCAATTAAGGGCGGCGTCGATCTTGGGGCGTCGGAAAGTCTTGCTGGCGAAGATCTGGGTGATGAAGGCGGTCGCAAGGGCCGTAATGGCAAGGGCGCGCGCGGCGGTAAGCGCGAGGAAGCCCCTGCGGCAAAGGCGGAGCCAGTTCAGCTTTCCGGGTTTACGCCGCTTAGCGCTCCCAATGGCGAGGCCGACGATCTGATCAAGCTTAACGGTGTAGGCAAAGGCTGGGCGCGCAAGCTAAACGAAGCGGGGATCTATCACTTCTGGCAGATCGCAGAATTGTCGCCAGAGAACCTCGAAGAGCTGGATGAGGCTTTCAACGCAAAAGGCAAGATCTCTAAAGGCGCCTGGATCGATGAAGCTAAAGCATTGAAAGACGGTGCTGCGGAAGAAACAGAAAAAGCTGCATCCTGATTGGAACGGTAAACCTTAATACTAGTGGCCATGTCTTGTGGGTTGCTTTCTCGCATTCGCGAGAATGTTAAGGCAACTTGCAAGACCTCACACTGGGGGTTCAAAGAGGCTAAAAATGGCAGAGATTACAGCACAACTCGTGAAAGAGCTGCGTGACAAAACCGGCGCGGGCATGATGGACTGCAAAAAAGCGCTGAACGAAACAAGTGGCGACATGGACGCCGCTGTTGATTGGCTGCGCGCTAAGGGAATCACCAGGGCAGCGGCGAAAGCTGACCGGGTTGCCGCCGAAGGTCTGATCGGCGTTGCGTTGGATGGAAAATCTGGCGCAGTCGTGGAAGTTAACTCCGAAACCGACTTTGTGGCGCGTAACGAAATCTTCCAGGCAGCGGTGAAGGAAATCGCTACGCTTGCGCTTACGGCGAAGGGCGATGCCGCTAAGTTGGCTGAAGCCAAAACCTCAAGCGGCAAGACGGTGACGGAAAATCTGAAAGAGCTGGTCGGCAAGATCGGTGAGAACATGAGCTTCCGCCGCTCGGCTGCTGTGAGTGTCTCCAAGGGTGTGGTGGCGAGCTATGTCCACAACAGCATCTCTTCCGATCTGGGCCGTATCGGCGTTCTGGTGGCGATCGAATCCGAAGCCGATAAGGATACGCTTGATGCGCTTGGCAAGCAGGTTTGCATGCATGTCGCGGCAACGAGCCCGCTGGCGCTGACCGCTGAGGATATCGACCCAGTTGTGGTGGAACG
This sequence comes from Alphaproteobacteria bacterium, assembly GCA_037387425.1. Lineage (GTDB taxonomy): Bacteria > Pseudomonadota > Alphaproteobacteria > Rhizobiales > Rhodomicrobiaceae > JARRLC01. The sequence goes on along the minus strand of JARRLC010000061.1, from coordinate 8,763 downwards.
CGAGAAGACCGTGTTTACCGAGCAGGCCAAAGAAAGCGGCAAGCCTGATGCCGTGATTGAAAAGATGGTGCAGGGCCGCTTGAACAAGTTCTTCAAAGAGCAAGTTCTGCTGAAGCAACAGTTCGTTATCGATCCCGATAAGACTGTAGAACAGGCTGTTGAGGAAGCTGCAAAATCTGCTGGTAAGCCAATCAAGGTTACAGGCTTCGTGCGTTATGCTCTCGGCGAAGGCATCGAAAAGGGCGAATGCGATTTCGCCGCTGAAGTCGCTGCTGCTGCGGGCACTAAATAATATCATTCAAGTTTTAGGCTGGTGGCAGGATTTGTCTGCGCCAGCCTAGTGCAGCTCGCCAGAAATGCTGTACCAGACCAATCAAGTTGCTAGTACGCCTTATTCGCTAGGAAGTTCTATATGAGCTTGCGGCAAACGGGTTAGATCTTCTTAGCGGGGCGTACTAGTGTGAAAAATGGCGGCTATGCAGTCTTTCTTCAGGCGCTTTTATGTAGGGCATATCGCCACGCGGGGCTATCACACATAAGCGCAAGGCAAAAAACTGCTTGCCGCTTGCGAAAGCGGTAAAGTAAGAGACGTTCAGTGATATGCGACTTCCGCACTTTGCGGCGCGTTGACGAAAGTGACGGCAAAACACGAGGAACTAGGCATCATGGGCGGTGGTACTTTCGATATCGCAGACATTGAGAAACGGATGCGCGGAGCGCTCGGCGTTCTGAAGCAAGAGTTCAGCGGCTTGAGAACCGGACGCGCCAGCGCCGCGCTGCTTGATCCGATTACGGTCAACGCTTACGGCTCCAAGATGCCGATCAATCAGGTTGCGACAGTCTCCGTGCCCGAACCTCGCATGATATCCGTGTCGGTGTGGGATAAAGGGCTGGTCAACGCTGTGGATAAAGCAATCCGCGAATCAGACCTTGGGCTTAACCCGGTTATGGACGGCACCAATTTGCGCCTTCCCATCCCAGAGTTGAACCAGGAGCGCCGCACCGAGCTTTCAAAAATCGCCAGCAAATATGCTGAGCAGGCCCGTGTTTCTGTGCGTAATGTTCGCCGCGACGGCATGGATACGTTGAAGAAACTCGAAAAAGATCACGAGATCGGCGAAGACGAGCACCATTCGCTTTCAGGGAAAGTTCAAGACTTAACAGACAAAATCATCAAGGAAATTGATGCCGCATTTTCCGCTAAAGAGCGTGAAATCATGCAGGTCTGAACAGCATTTCGTGAAAATGCTATCACCTTATTTGTCTTGTCATAATCCATTGCGAGTGTTGTGATTGAAATGGCGGCGCCTGAAGACGCAGTACCACCCTTAGACGCAAATTCGGTGCCTCGCCATGTCGCCATAATCATGGACGGAAACGGCCGCTGGGCTGAACAGCGCAGCTTGCCGCGCACGGAAGGTCATCGTCGAGGCGTGGCGAGTGTGCGCACATGTGTTCGTGCGGCGGCTGAACTTGGTATTCGCTATCTGACGCTTTACGCGGTCTCCTCTGAGAATTGGCGCCGCCCGAGAAACGAGGTTAGTGAGCTGATGGGCTTGCTTAAACGGTTCATCCGGCGCGATCTCGTGGAAATGCATGAAGAAAATGTCCAGCTTCGAGTGATTGGCAGCGAAGACCACGCTGAGGACGAAGTCGCCAAGCTCATGCGTGAAGCCGTGCATCTTACGCGTAACAATACAGGTCTGGTGTTGACGGTGGCCTTCAATTACGGCGCAAGAGATGAAATCGTGCGTGCCGCGCGGGCTCTGGCGATCAAAGCGCATGAAGGCGAGATCGATCCGGCGGCCATTGATGCCGAGCAATTGGAAGATCATCTGGATACTGCCGGCCTTCCCGAACCTGATTTGTTGATCCGTACCGGGGGCGAACAGCGCATCAGCAATTTTTTGCTGTGGCAATGTGCGTATACGGAGTTTGTGTTTTGCCATGCCTTCTGGCCAGAGTTCACAAAGGAAATGCTCGCTGCGGCAGTAGCGGAATACCAACATCGTGAACGGCGGTTCGGGGGTATAAAAGCAAGATGCAGCGCGTGACGAACGAAAAAACGGACATCGCTGCTGAAGGAGAAAGCATGGCGCAACCGCAAACCGAACTGATGGTGCGGCTTTATTCAGCTATCGTTTTGGTTGTCGTGTCGTTGTTTCTCAATTTCGTTAGTCTCGAAACGTTTGCTCTGCTTATCAGTTTGATGATTGGCGCCATGGCGTGGGAGTGGGGAAGACTCGTGCGCGGCGGCGGTTTGGACATCGCGTTCGGCCTTCAACTTGTCACCACCATAGTGGCGTCGTGGGCAACAGTGCACGGCAATGTGTTATACGCGCTGTTGGTTCTGGTTTTTGGCACAGTCGTTGTCTTCGTATTCCGCAAGGGAAAGCAGGTAAACCCTCAGGCCTGGTGGTCAGCGGCGGGCGTGTATTATGCTGGGTTACCAGCTATCGCCTTGATTTGGATCCGTAGTGACACGGATTTAGGGGCGCTGGCGATTTTCTATATTTTCACCATTGTGTGGACGACCGATAGCGCCGCCTATGTGTTCGGGCGCTGGATTGGTGGGCCGAAGCTGGCGTCAAGGGTTTCGCCCAAAAAGACATGGGCCGGATTTTTGGGAGGTGCGCTTTCGGCTGGCGTTGCTGGCTTTGTGTTCGCGATGGCGAGCGGTAATAGTAATGCAGTGCGGTTGGCATTGTTGGCGACGGTATTGTCACTGTTCTCGCAAATCGGCGATTTAGGCGAATCGGCGGTAAAACGCGCTTTTAGCATGAAGGATTCTAGCGGCCTTATTCCTGGACATGGCGGCGTGCTAGATCGCATTGATGGTTTGGTGTTCGCGGCAGTTATCGCGGCGTTAGTTGCTTTGGGAATTAATGTCGAGCATCCTGCCAGCGCATTGTTGGGCGGTATGGAAGCGTTTCTCCCCAAGCCATTATAATAACAAGTTTTTAACGCATTCATATGCGGCAATTCTTTGCTGCAATCTCAAGGAGCGCAATGTGATCAATAGGCCTGACACTTCAAAAGGGCCATCCGCGTCGGTATCGACCCAACGACGTCGCAAAGTTTCTGTGCTGGGCGCCACTGGTTCTATTGGCGCGAGCACGCTTGATCTCATCGCGCGCTCACCTGACAAGTTTGAGGTTATTTCGCTGACCGCCGGTTCCAATGCCGGGAAACTTGCCGAACTTGCTGTCCGTCACAACGCGAAATGCGCTGCGATAGCCGATCCTGCGCGGTACGACGAATTGAAACGCCTGCTTGAAGGAACGGGAATCGAAGTAACCGCAGGGCAAGAAGCTGTTTGCGACGCCGCACGCATCCCTGCGGACTGGATCATGGCCGCTATTGTTGGAGCCGCCGGGCTCCGGCCGACATTCGCCGCGATTGAACAGGGGAAATGTCTGGCGCTCGCTAATAAAGAGTGTCTGGTTTCGGCGGGTGAAGTTTTCATGGCGGCTGTAAAAGATGCGCGCGTTTCGTTACTGCCGGCGGATTCCGAACACTCAGCTATTTTTCAGGCGTTGGATAGTTCGCCGTCGCATTGTCTGGAAGGCATCACGATAACTGCTTCAGGCGGACCGTTTCGCACCTGGGATGCGGCAAGTCTTGAGCACGTAACGCCCAAAGAGGCGCTCAAGCATCCCAACTGGTCCATGGGCGCGAAAATCACCATCGATTCGGCCACGCTGATGAATAAGGGGCTGGAAATAATTGAGGCATACCACCTGTTCCCGGTCGGCCTTGAGCAGCTTCATGTGGTCGTGCATCCGCAGTCCATCATCCATTCGCTCGTGCATTATTGTGACGGTTCGGTGCTGGCGCAAATGGGGATGCCAGATATGCGCACGCCTATCGCGTATTGTCTGGCATGGCCTGAGCGCATGAGCGCACCCACAGCACGACTCAATCTCGCCAGCCTCGGCAGCCTAACCTTCGAGGAGCCCGACGAAGTGCGCTTTCCGGCGCTGCGCATCGCTCGCGAGGCGTTGATTGCGGGCGGCAACGCGCCCATCGTGCTTAATGCAGCAAATGAAATTGCGGTTAATGCTTTTCTAAGTGAGAAAATCGGTTTTATGAGCATTCCCAAAGTGGTAGAGGCCACACTTGAAGCTGCTGTCTCAGATATTGGAAAATTGACGGCGACAACATTAAATGAGATTCTGAGTATTGATCAGGCCGCACGTACTTTGGCCGGACAGTTCTGCATGAGATATGTCGCCTGATAAAAACAAAGATATTAGGAGTGAACTATGACTGTTGTGGCCGCCGATATGTCGCAAATGCTGTTTATCAGCTGGCTTTACATCTATGCTACGTTTTTGACCATGCTGGTGTTTTTGCCGGTTCTGGGTGCTGTTATCATCGTTCACGAGTTAGGCCATTTTCTTGTCGCGCGATATTTTGGCGTAGCAGTTGATAAATTCTCAATCGGTTTCGGTCCTGAGATTTGGGGGAGGTATGACCGCTACGGCACAAGGTGGCGGGTGGCGTGGATTCCCTTAGGCGGCTATGTGATGTTCAAAGGCGATTCTAACGCCGCCAGCTTTCCCACCGAAGAGAGCATTTCCCAGCTTTCCGAAGAAGAAAAACGCGGAAATTATCATGCGAAGCCGTTAGCGCAGCGCGCGGCGGTGAGTGCCGCCGGGCCGATTGCAAATTTCCTTTTGGCTATCGTTATTTTCACGTTCTGGTTCATGTTCGTGGGTAAAGCCATAATTGAGCCGCGGGTGGAAAAGGTTGTGCCAAATAGCGCAGCGGCCGAGGCCGGTTTGAAGCCAGGCGATCTCATTACCCAGATCAATGGCTACAAGATTAGAAGTTTTGACGACATCCAGCACATGGTGATGTTCGGCGATGGCTCCACGCTTAAGGTTGCAGTGGACCGTGGCGGTCAAACGGTTGAGATGAAAGTTGCTCCCCGTCTGGTTGAGATAAAAGACCCAGATGGTAATTTGATGAAGATCAGGCAGCTTGGCATCATGCGGCCGACCGATTCGAAAAGAACCTACCAGCGCTTCTATCCGCTGGGTGCATTTTCTGAAAGTTTGAGTGAGACCTATCGCTGGTTGAAACAGCCGGTTATTGTCATCCGCAAGTTGATCGCAAGTGAAATCTCACCTGAACAGATTGGCGGCCCAGTTGGTATCGCGCGGATGTCGTATCAGATCGCATCAGTTGACGTCATCAACCTTTTTTTCTGGACAGCGGTTATTTCCATACAGATAGGTTTCATGAATCTGTTGCCTGTCCCCGTTTTAGACGGTGGGCACCTTTTGTTCTATGGCGTGGAAGCCATACGTGGTCGTAGAATGAGTGAAAGAGCTATGGAAATCAGTTTTAGAATTGGCTTAACACTTGTGATCATGTTAATGCTGTTTGCGACGCGGAATGATTTGGTTCATTTATTCCGCAAACTAGGGTAACGATTTAAGACCTTGGTCTTAGGTGACAAGGCAAAGGTCTTACGACCGTAAGTCGTTGTCTGACGGGATGCTGTGGCCGGGGGGCCACATGTCTCAGCTGTATTAGGAGTTGAGCAAAAAGGTCACGTTGCCGACATAAACCGGTGGCTTTTAAATAAACATGTCGACGACTTTGGGGGTCGGCGAAACGGGGGCAGAAGAACCAATGCTGCGTACAGCTATGATTAAAATAAAAGTGCTGGCGTTTATGCTGGTGGCAGCCTGTGCTTTGTCCGGGGGGATTGAAGCTATAGGTGTCAGTGAGGCACATGCGCAATCTGGGCCAGTTGTTCGGACAATTAAGGTTGTCGGCAATAAGCGGATCGCGCCTGAAACCGTCAGATCATACTTGCCCTTCCAGAAAGGCCAGCGCTATAGCGCCGCCAAGGCTGATAAGGGCTTGAGAGCGCTTGTCGCGACCGGACTGTTCGAAAACGTGGATATCAATCGGCGTGGCGGTGTCGTCACCGTTAGCGTCGTTGAAAACCCGGTGGTGAACCAGGTCGTTTTTGAGGGCAACAAAGAGGTGAAAGACGGAACTCTCGGTTCTGAGGTTCAGTTGAAGCCCCGCTCGGTGTTCAGCCGTGCACGCGCCCAATCAGACGTTCAGCGCATTCTCGATGTCTATCGGCGCTCAGGTTACTACTCAGTGACCGTTGATGCGCAGGTTATCCGGCTCGATCATGATCGTGTTAACGTTGCTTATGTGATCCACGAAGGCGGCGAAGCCAAAGTTAAGTCCATTAACTTCATTGGCAACAAAGCTTTCTCTGATTCACAGCTTCGCAGCGTCATTACGACGACAGAAAACAATCTGTTGAGCTTCCTGAAATCCACGGACATCTATGACGCAGACCGGTTGAATCTCGACCGTGAGCTTCTGCGCCGTTACTACCTGAAAAATGGTTATGCTGATGCTCGTGTGATCTCTGCCACGGCAGACTTGGACCGTGAAGGGAAGGGCTTCTACATCACCTTCACCGTTGAAGAAGGCGAGATGTATCGCTACGGCCATGTCGATGTCGAATCGACGCTGTCGTCTGTCGATCCTAAAACAATTCGTTCGGACGTTCTCACCACTGAAGGCGAAGTCTATAACGTTTCCCTGATCGACAAGAGCACGGAAAAGTTGACTGTTGCTGTGGCTGAGCAGGGCTATGCTTTCGGTCAAGTGCGTCCCCGCATTGACAGAGACCCCATCTCTCGGACGATTGGCGTCACTTATGTGGTGGAGCAAGGCCCGCGCGTTTATATTGAGCGTATCAATGTTCGCGGTAATGCCCGTACACGTGACTACGTTATTCGTCGTGAGTTGAGACTGGCGGAAGGCGATGCCTATAACCGGCTTATGGTTGAGCAGGCTCGCAGACGTTTGCAAGGTCTCGGCTTCTTTAAACGCGTGAAAGTGACCCGGGAAGCCGGTTCAGCAGCTGACCGTGTGGTGTTGAACTTCATCGTCGAAGAACAAGCTACGGGTGAAATGTCGCTGGCTGGTGGTTACTCCTCTGCGGAAGGCCCGATTGCTGAAATCTCCTACACCGAACGCAACCTGATGGGTAAAGGTCAGTATCTGCGTGTGAAGGTTTCGGGCAGCTTCTCCAGTGGGCAGGTTGACCTGAGCTTCACCGAGCCTCGCTTCCTCGATAAGCAGATCTCGGCTGGTTTCGACCTCTTCCACAAAGAGTCCGATATGACCGACGAAGCTGGGTATAAGACCCGTAAGACGGGTGGCACCTTGCGCGTTGGCTTTGCTCTCACGGAGAACGTATGGTTCCAGCCGAACTATAGCTTCGTGCATGATGAAGTGTTCGATGTCTCAGATAATGCAACGCAAGCTATCCAAGATCTTGCGGATACCAATGACGGCATCGCTAACATCTCATCTGTTGGCTACAACCTACGTTACGACACACGTAATAATCGGATGTCGCCTACACGTGGTATCTATCTCTCGGCCTCGCAAACTCTTGCTGGCGCTGGTGGTGACGTGAATTACCTGCGCAGCGTTGTTGAAGGTCGCGCCTACTACCCAGTGTATGATGGCGTTACCTTGGTTGGCCGTGTGATCGGTGGACATATCACCGGTTGGGATGGACAGAACGTTCGCCTTGTAGACGCCTTCTATAAAGGTGGCGAGACAATCCGTGGCTTTGAGAACTCTGGTATCGGACCGCGCGTCGTTGATGATAATGGCGACACTAATAACGCGGTTGGCGGTAAGGTCTTCTACGCTGGTACAGTTGAAGTTCGCTTCCCGCTGCCCTTTATTCCTGACGAGCTTGGCTTTAGCGGTGCTGTGTTTGCCGGTGCCGGTTCCGTTTGGGATACAGACGCCACAGCAGGTGCTAACGAAACACTGTACGACTCCAACGAGTTGCGCTCTTCAGTTGGTGCCAGCTTGTTGTGGAATTCTCCAGTCGGTCCGCTGCGTGCAGACTTTGCCTACGCAATCAGCAAAGCTGAATACGATAAGGATCAGGTCTTCCGTTTCGGCGCTTCGTCAAAATTCTAAAGCGTCAAATAGGCAAGAAAAACTAATAAAGGCCCCTGTTTCAGGGGCCTTTTGCTTTTCTTGATGGGGGATACCATTGAGCTTAAGCATCGACCGTTGGCATTTACAGGGGGAGTAGAACGACGTTATCCTTCTGTCCTCAGCCACGAGGCGTTTCCAGGCATCATACACCGCGGTGGCAATAGCATCGTAATTGTCGAGCAGACGATGCGAGAGGAACCGTTCTTTCAGGTAAAGCCAGACGCGCTCAACCGGGTTCAGTTCGGGCGAGTAGGGCGGCAGCGGAACTAATGTGACGTTTTCCGGCACAGCGAGGTTATTCGATCTATGCCAGCCGGCTTGATCGAGGATCATCACCGCATGCTCGTCCGCAGCGATGGTTTCTGCGAAGCGGTTAAGGAACTCCTGCATCGCTTCCGTATCGGCGTAAGGCATGACCAGCGCAAAGGCATTGTCTGTCCCTGGTTCGACAGCGGCAAAGATGTAGGCGAAGGTGAAACGCTTATCGCAAAGGCCTGGCGGGCGCTGCCCTCGTTTCCACCAAATGTGGCAGGTGCGGCCTTTCTGCCCGATACGTGCTTCGTCCTGGAAAAACAGGCGAATGCGCTTATTACCGTGCGTATGCTGAATTATTTTCAGGAGTAACGGGGCTCTTTTTAAAGGCCTCTGCCGCGGCCAGGTCTTTCTGCGGGTGGCTGGCTCTGGTTTTTTGCCGCGAAAAACCAAGTCGCCGCACCACGCGGCTCATGGACGCCGGGTGGAACGATTTACCGA
>JARRLC010000060.1:0-19611 GCA_037387425.1 Alphaproteobacteria bacterium | reverse complement strand
GCCTCAGAAGGCTTGTGTGCAACGCGGATGGTGATATCTGCTATCTGATGTAACGGCGTGGCAACAGCCTCAGACAATCAATAACATGTAAACTGATGATGTGCCTTAGACTGTTTGGCTTTTTTTAAAGCTCGTGCAAACACCGAAGCTGTGCGCGGTGACATGAGAATGACACCATCGATACTTTCGCATAGTTTTTCCACAAGCTGGCGCGTGGCGGTCTCGGGCGCTTCGTGTGTTTCATAGCTAATCACCCGGCGAATGTTGACGCCGTGAGCCTTCAATGCCGCCTCAAGATCGAAAGCCAGATGTTTTCCCGTGAGGTAAAGAAATTCTCCTTGCCGCTCTATCTCAGGCGTTTGCAAGATAATATCCGCAAGGCTTTTTGCTGTTCCCGGTCCCGTGTGCACGCGCGAAAAACCTAAATGCGCGGCATATTTCGCTGTTGCTTCCCCGACGCAGTAGACAGGCAAAGCGCGCGCCTCTGTCAGCACTTCACTGGTGGCGAGCGCACGCAATGCATTACGGCTTGTGACGATCAGAGCAGAAGCGTTGTGGAACTGAGAAGATGACAGCGGGCGAAAAACCACCTCCAACAGCGGATGGATGAGCACGTCATGCCCGCGTTTGCTGAGCGCCGCCGCCATCGCTTCGGCATCCTTAGCCGGGCGGGTGACGACGATGCGCATCACGCAACCTGACAGAAGAAGCCTGGTCCTGCTGCTTCCAAAAGTTCTCGTGCGGCGTCCACGCCCATGGCGAGTCCTTCATCTGGCGCGCCTTCGCGTTCGGTGGCGTAGCTGATAGCGCCGTCGGGCGTGAGGATTTCGCCACGGAAATGCAACCGGCCATTCCGCACTTCAGCGAGCCCGCCAATTGGCATGCGGCATGAGCCGTCCAACTCGGCCAGAAACGCGCGTTCTGTGGTTACGCAAGTGGCGGTGGTTTCGTCATGAAGCGCAGCGATGAGTTCCGCGATATGCCCGTCAGCCTCGCGAATTTCAATGCCGATGGCCCCTTGCGCCACGGCTGGCAGCATCTCGTTGACGCAAACAGGCGAGGAAATCAGTTTGGCTTTCCCCAGACGCTTCAGGCCAGCGCAAGCGAGAAGCGTGGCGTCGGCTATGCCTTCTCTCAGTTTACGCAGCCGCGTTTCGACATGGCCGCGAAACGGCACCACTTTGAGATCAGGGCGCAAGCGCTTCACCTGAGCCTGACGGCGGATCGACGATGTCCCCATAACCGCGCCATGTGGCAGGTCGGCAATCTGTTTGGCTTTTGTACTGATAAAGGCGTCGCACACATCTTCCCGGGTAAGATAGCATGGCAGCACAAGACTAGCTGGCAGCTTGGTGGCGACATCTTTCATAGAATGCACCGCCATATCGATGTCATTATTTAAAAGCGCGTCTTCGATTTCTTTTGTGAACAGTCCTTTGCCGCCAAATGCAGATAAATTCTTATCCTGGATCTGGTCGCCGGTTGTTTTGATAACCTTGATTTCAAAAGCCGACTCTTCCAATCCATGCGCGGCCATAAGTTTCGTACGCACTTCATGCGCCTGCGCGAGCGCAAGTTTGCTGCCGCGCGTGCCAATACGGATTTTCGTATGCGCTTTACGTGTACTTTGCATCATGCTGCCTTAGCTGAACCGCTCCCTAAAAAACCCCTTATTTATGCTCCGGCGCCCCCTAAATATTTGATCCGGAATGTTATTGGGTTTCTTTGTCGTTATATTAGATTTCCACTACGCAACCGGGAAAAAATCCGGCTGCTGAAGACTTAATATCCTGTCTACCATTGTCTGAGCAACTGCTTTTTATCCTATATGATGTCTTATCTCGCATGGTGCAAACTGTTGTGCCCTTAAATTAAAGAGCGTCGAGGCAAGTCGTCAGATTCAGCACATTTACAACGAACATACCCAGTAGGCTACGCGAAATGTACCTAAAAGGCGTGTATCAGGGAAATATGTACCAAATGGGTATGTAAACTCCTCCTGCCGTTTACATTTTGTTGACTTGACAGCAATCCGCCTTCTTGTTCTATATTTCCATACAGAATGAACGTTCGTTTTATAAAAACGCTTGAGACACCCCCATGGTCAGATTAGATGAACAAACGCAGGCTGCACGCCGCGAACATATCCTGAACTCAGCGGAACAGTGTTTCACGCGACAAGGGTTTCATCAAACCTCGGTTCAAGATATTTGCCGCGAAGCAGGCATCAGCGCTGGCGCGTTTTATGTGTATTTCCCTTCTAAGGAAGCGCTGATCACGGGGCTTTGCGAGCGGGAAAAGCATCAACTCTCCGACCAGCTCGCCTTTCTGGGAGAGGCGCCGGACTTTATGCAAGCGCTCGCTACGATGGCTGACACTTACTGTCTGCAACAATCGCACGAGAAGCTGCGTCTCCAGGTGGAAATCAACGCCGAGGCTCTGCGTAATCCCGCTGTGTGCTCAACAGTCAACTCCATCGATAAGTTCGTATTGGACGGCTTCGAGCAGCTTGTACGGAAAGCGCGCGATGAAGGGCGCATTAAACCGGCAGATGACCCCGCAATTATTGCGCGGATTATCAGCCTTATCGGCGACGGGATTTTCTGGCAGCGGGCGCTTAACAAAGATTTCAACGCCGCCGAAATCTTACCCACCATTCTTTCGATGGTTTCCTGTCTCATCAATCCGGCGGGAACGGCATCTTCGGACACATATGATACACGTGCTGTAAATTCTGAGGGCGATCATGAGAGCACTGAGAGTAAATCTTAACGGTAGCTACCTGCCGATATTCATTGCGGCGGCGCTTACGCTGGCGGGGGTAGCGCCCGCGCCTTCCATGGCCGTCGAAGCCGATTCAACAGACGCCGCTCAGAAACGCCAGGTGATCAGCGTCGTTAAGGCCAAGCTGCGCCCTGCGCCTCAGACAATCGTAGCGACCGGCTCGCTCGTGGCGCGCACTGAGGTGCTGGTCTCACCACAAATTGAGGGCCTGCGCGTTGTCGAACTTCTCGCCGAGGAAGGCGACCAGGTGCAAAAAGGCCAGGTGCTTGCCAAGCTCGACCGCGCTTTGCTGGAAACGCAACTGGATCAGCTTCTTGCCGGATTGAACCGCGCCAAGGCGCTCATCGCGCAAGCCAAAAGCAAGATTATTGAGGCTGAGGCGAGCACCAAACAAGCTAACGCTGCATTCCGGCGCGCAAAAAATCTCGTTAAATCCGGCACCACGAGCAAAGCCATATACGATCAGCGCGAAGCAGCATCGCGGGCGGCGACGGCCCAACTGGCGGCGTCGAAAGACGGTTTAGCGCTTGCCAAGGCTGACAAAGTCCAAATCGAAGCGAAGATCCGCGAAATGAGGCTGAAAGTCAGCTACACAGATATCAAAGCGCCATCGGCAGGCATCATCAGCCGGCGTACGGCAAAGCTGGGCGGCACGGCTTCCGCTAGCGCTGAACCGTTGTTCCGCATTATCGCCAACGGCGAAATCGAACTCGACGGCGCGGTGGCGGATATTTTCCTGCCTCGGATTGCGTCTGGTATGAAAGTGCATGTCAGCGGCTCAGGAATTCCCGCGCGCGAAGGCGTGGTACGGCTGATTTCGCCCGAGGTTAACCAGAAGACGCGCGAAGGCCGGGTGCGCATTTCGATTCATAATCACAAGAATTTGCGTATCGGCGCATTTGCAATGGGCATAATCAAAACGGAAGGCCGGGAAATGCTGGTGGTGCCTTACAGCGCCGTGATGCACGGCGACAAGGGGGCAACCGTTCATGTCGTCAATAATGGCCGCGTGGAGACCCGCAAAGTCAATATTGGCGCTTTCAGCAAAACAAACGCCGAAATCACAAGCGGTTTATCCGAAGGTGAAGCAGTTGTTCTACGCGCCGGCGCGCTTCTACATGACGGCGACATGGTAACCCCTGTAGCCGTTAGCCCACCCCACGCGAAGGGAGAGTAAAATGCGGCGTATTAACATTTCTGCGTGGGCGATTCGCGCGCCCATACCTTCCGTGGTGTTGTTCATCATCCTGATTTTGTTGGGTGTGTTCAGCTTCCAACAATTGCCGGTGGAACGCTTCCCCAATATCGACGTGCCGACGATCTCGGTGGTGATTGCCCAACCTGGGGCCTCGCCTTCGGAGCTGGAAACGCAAGTCACCAAGCATGTTGAAGATGCACTGGCCGCGCTTTCAGGCGTGAAACACGTTGTTTCCACGATTACTGACGGAACGTCTATCACGACGGTGCAGTTTCATCTCGGCATAAATACCGACCGCGCGCTTAACGATGTGAAAGACGCTGTTACCCGCATTCGTGGCGACCTCCCGCGCACTATAGAAGCGCCCGTCACACAACGCGTCGATATCGCGGGGCTGCCGATCCTCACCTATGCCGCCTCGGCGAAGGACATGAGTTTGGAAGAACTCTCCTGGTTCATCGACGACACGGTTAAGCGCGACTCTCCTGGTTCATCGACGACACGGTTAAGCGCGAGATACAGTCCGTGCGAGGCGTTGGCGAAGTGCGGCGCGTTGGCGGCGTTACGCGCGAAATCCGGGTGGCGCTGAAGTTCGAACGGCTCTTAGCGCTGGGCATCACGGCGGGCGAGGTTAGCCGCCAGCTCCGCGCTACCAATGTGGACGTTTCCGGCGGGAAAAGCGAAATCGGCGGCTCCGAGCAGACCATTCGTGCGCTGGCCAGCGCGGAAAACGTGGAAACACTCGCCAGCATGCCGATCGTTTTGCAAGGTGGGCGCAAAATCCGGCTCAACGAAATCGCGAGCGTGACCGACTCTTATGAAGAGCCGAAATATTTCGCCCGCTATAACGGAAAAGAAGTGGTTGGCTTCGCCATCTCGCGCGCAAAGGGCGCAAGCGACGTTGTCGTTAGCCAGCTCGTGGACGCCAAACTTGCGCAGATCGCCAAGGAACACCCTAACGTCAAATTAGAAAACGTTGACGATACAGTTGCTTACACGAAGGGCAACTATATCTCGACCATGCATACGCTGTTGGAAGGCGCAGCGTTGGCGGTGTTCATTGTATTCCTGTTCCTGCGGGACTGGCGCGCTACACTGATGGCGGCCATCGCGCTGCCACTGTCGATATTCCCTGCGTTCTGGGCCATGCAGGCGCTCGGCTTCTCGCTCAATCTGGTGACGCTTCTGGCGCTGACCATCGTTACCGGCATTCTGGTTGACGACGCGATTGTGGAAATCGAGAACATCGTCCGGCACATGCGCATGGGCAAATCAGCCTATCGTGCGGCGTTGGAAGCTGCCGACGAAATCGGCTTGGCGGTGATCGCCATTACCACGACTATCATTGCGGTGTTCGTGCCGGTGAGCTTTATGGGCGGCATTGCTGGGCAATATTTCAAGCAGTTCGGCATTACTGTTGCGGCGGCGGTGTTCTTCTCGCTTCTTGTGGCGCGGTTGATAACGCCAATGCTCGCCGCCTATTTCATGCATCACGACCAAAGCGAAGAGCCTTCCGAAGACGGGCGTCTCATGCGGGCTTATTCAAGGCTGATCCGCTGGTCGGTGGAACACCGCATCAAAACCGTGTTGGTGGGGCTGGTCATCTTTGTGCTTTCCATCGCCAGCGCACAACTGCTGCCTCAAGACTTTCTGCCTGTCGAAGACCAGTCCCGCATTCTTGTGGCGACGGAACTTCCGCCGGGGGCGCGCCTTGAGGACATGAAAGCCACCAGCGACGCCGCTGTACAGAAAATCCGCAAGCATCCGGAAGTGAAAAGCGTGTTCGTCGATGGCGGACGCATTCTCGGCTTTGCAGGCGGCGGCGATGAAGTGCGCCGGGCGAGTTTTGTTGTGACGCTGGTAGATAAAACTGAGCGTGAACGCACGCAACGTCAGCTTGAAAACGCTATCACCCGCGATCTCGCGACAATCCCCGATCTCCGGTCGTGGATTATGAACGAAAACGGCCAGCGTATATTGATGCTCAACATCACCGGAAAGGACAGTGCCGCCGTGTCGGCCGCCGCACCGGATATTGTTAAGGAAATGCAGCGTATTCCTGAGTTGCGCAACGTTCAGGCCATCTCCGCGCTCGACCGTCCGGAAATTCGCTTCCGTCCGCGTAGCGAAGTGGCCGCCGACCTGGGGGTTTCCACTGAAGCGCTGTCGGAGACCATCCGCATAGCCACGATTGGCGACATCACCGCCAATCTGGCAAAATTCAACGTGGGTGATCGGCAAATCCCTATCCGCGTACAGCTTGAGGATGGCTCGCGCGGCAACCGCCATATGCTGGAAGCGCTGAAAGTTCCCACCGCAAACGGTACAACCGTACCGCTTATCACGGTGGCGTCCATTGAGACTGGTATGGGCCCCTCCTCGATAGACCGTTATGATCGCCACAGACGTATCGTCGTCGGCACCGATCTGGGCAGCGGCGTAGCGCTTGGCAAAGCCATGGAGAAAACGCTGAATTTGCCAATCGTCAAAGAGAAGGCAAAAATGGGCGTGGAGCTTAAAGAAACCGGTGACGCCGAGGTTATGGGCGAGGTTTTCGTAAGCTTCGGTCAGGCGATGGCGGCAGGGCTGATGCTGGTGTTTGCCGTGCTTGTTCTGTTGTTCGGCAGTTTCTTGCAGCCCGTCACCATTTTGTTCTCACTGCCTCTGTCGCTGGGAGGCGTTGTTTTCGCGCTGCACATTACGAACCGGCCGTTCAGCTTCCCTGTGGTGATCGGTGTGCTGATGCTCATGGGCGTGGTCACGAAAAACGCCATCATGCTGGTGGATTTCGCCATTGAAGCCATCGCGCGCGGTATTGAGCGCCACGAAGCCATCATCGATGCGGGACGCAAACGTGCGCGGCCCATCATCATGACCACCATCGCCATGGCTGGCGGCATGCTGCCGAGCGCGCTCGCGCTTGGAGCTGGCGGCGAGTTCCGCGCGCCGATGGCCATCGCGGTTATTGGCGGATTGCTGTTGGCCACCGTGCTGTCGCTGGTGTTCGTGCCTGCGGTGTTTACGCTGATGGACGATTTGGGGCTGCTGGTGTGGCGGATTTTCAGCCGGTTCGTTGGCCCGATGGACGACCCGGAAGATGAAGTCAAGCTGCTGCCGAAAGCAGAGCCTTATCCGGAGGAAGTCGCCAAAGCGGCGGAGTGATCGTCACTCCGCCTACTTAGCGGTCGAACTGGTGCTTAAGATGAATGCGTATCCGTGTATTCACGGATAAGCTTGTGCAGATCATCAATAAAACGCGGCGCAAATTCGGGATGGTCAAGCGCGAACGCCACGTTTGCATTCAGAAAACCGAGTTTCGAGCCGCAATCGTAGCTGCGGCCTGTATATTTGTAGGCATAGAAAGGCTGCTTCTCCATCAGCGTTTTCATAGCGTCGGTAATTTGGATTTCGCCCCCAGCGCCGCGTTTATGGTCGGAAAGGATATCAAAAATCTCGGGCTGCAAAATGTAGCGTCCCATGATGATCAGATTGCTGGGCGCTGTTTCTTGAGATGGCTTCTCCACCATGCCTGTTACAGGCCAAAGCGGCCCATCGCCCGGTTCGATGCCTACAACGCCATAGTTTGACACTTCATCTGCTGGAACTTCTTCCACGGCGATGAGATTAACCTTCCCCTCTTTGGCGGTCAGCTCCTGATAAAGCTCCATCATCTGACCCATGCAGCTTTTACCGGGCGCTTTCACCAGCACGTCGGGCAAAAGCAGTGCGAATGGCTCGTTGCCCACCAGATCGCGCGCGCACCAGACGGCATGCCCAAGCCCTTGCGGCTCTTGTTGGCGTGTGAAGCTGGTTTGTCCGGCGGTGGGGAGAGCTTTGCGCAGTTCTATCAACTCTTTTGATTTGTTGCGCTGTTCAAGCGTGTGCTCCAGTTCAAACGAACGGTCGAAATGGTCTTCGATAACGCCTTTATTGCGGCCAGTGACAAAAATCAGATGCTCCGCGCCGCCTTCATGGGCTTCGTCCACCACATGCTGGATAATAGGACGATCGACCACGGTAAGCATTTCTTTCGGCATGGCTTTTGTGGCTGGAAGAAAACGTGTACCAAGACCGGCAACGGGAAAGAGAGCTTTACGGACATGTTTCATGATGATTTGGCTTTGATTGTTATGAAAAATGAGGCAAGGCCAAGTATCGGCCATGGCGGGTATATGTGGTATACCATGGCGAAGTCCAGAGGTTAATATTGTTATTTGGCAAATAAGTTATGTATATTGACCACACTCACAACCTTAGCGCGCAGTTTTTTCCCCAGTAACCGCAACCGCAAAATTACGTGTTCGACGTGTTTAGAATTCGCTATATACTCAGCGTCGCTCACGGGCTGTCTCGCCAATAAACCGTGATGGGCGTTAACCGGAACACATGGAAAATGCAGAGAAAAGCATGACGCAAAGGGCGTGCAAGGTATCCTTATCTCTGACAATCAGGGACAGAGTCATGTGCAGTTTGCTGCTGCTCATGGTCGCTATATTCACCTTAACGCCAGACGCTGCGCGTGCACAAACGCCAGCCCCTGCATTTCAGCAGCGCAGTTTCATCACTCCGTTTCCACGAAGCGACCGCTATCATCTTCACGTTATTGGCGACGGTCTGGCAACGGGGCTTGCTGACGGTTTGGAGCAGGCGTTTAAAAAAGACAACACGCTGAAGGTTATAAATTCCACCCATGGGAGCGCCAGCCTCACCCGGCCACGCTACGTCAACTGGTCGGCCATGATCGATAAATACGCCGAACAATCCCCCATGCACATCGCAGTCGTTATGATGGGCATCAACGATGTTCGTAAGATCCGGACGAACAAGGGCAACATTTCCTGGGGCAGCGACGGTTGGCGCGATGCCTACGCCAAGGAAGTCGACAACCTTATCAAAATCTTGAAAAGCAAGAATGTCGCGGTTTACTGGATGGGCCTGCCAGTTATGGCCAAGCCGAAATACAGCGAACACCTTGCATTCATTAACTCGATTATCCGCGAGCGGGCCTATGTCAACAACATCAAGTTCATCGATAGCTGGAGCGGTTTTGTAGACCAAAACGGCGATTTCACCTCATATGGCCCAGATTTGACCGGACAAAACCGGCGGTTGCGTCAAAATGACGGCATCTCGTTCACAAGGCACGGAAACCGCAAACTGGCAAGCTATGTGGAAGTTTTGGTGCGCCGCGATCTCAACGAAGCGCGCGCTGAACGCAATATCCCGCTCGCTGGCGACGAAGACGAACAGAGCGCATTGCTGAGCAAACCGCAGGCCGGTGAAGACAACGACGTTGCAGATGCAGCCGAACAAGCGTCTGAGGCCACCGATAAAGACGCGGACAGTGCCGGAAAAACTGAGGAGCGTTCCGGTGAGACAACCGCGCAAAATACACCGAGCGGAGGTTCCGACACTGCTGGCCAAGCAGATAAATCGGCTTCGCAAACGGCATCTCCACGCACGCCCGCATTTCTTCCCGGCAATGCGCCCCACGGTGAAACAATCCTGGGCGATATCGATAACGGCGTGACATCCCTTGCCACGGTTTCATCCATGACGGACCTGAATGCGGGCATAGCAGCGGGTGAACGCCGTCTTCCTGTCACAGAACGGTTATATTATCGCGTTTTGGTGAAGGGCGAATCCCTCAAGTCAAAACCGAACCGCGCAGATGATTTTAAGTGGCCTAGAAGTTAACAAGACAACTGCAATCCAGCCTGTGAGCTGAAGTATGCGTAAGTTGAGTTGAGGAAGTAGTCTAGTATGCAGTCGGCATATTTATTTCGGTTTTCTTTTCTGGTAACAAGCTTGGCTATCGCTTGTGTTGCGACTGTAACTGCCGGGTGTCAGCCTGAAAAAAACGAAAATAAACAAAGCAGCCGTGAAACGCATTCCAATTATACTGTAATAAGCAAAACCAGAACATCCAATCGCACTGTCAAAACAGCCCAGATATCCCAAAAGCTGCAAAAAACAGATCAAAGCAGTGCTTCTTCGCAAAACGATCCAACGATAAGCGAAATCGTCGTTGTGGGTGACGAAAAGCTCAGCCATCGCTCAGCCACGCCTGCACTGATCCCTTTACCAACGCGCAAGCGGAAAAACAGTTTTACTGCAAACGCGCAAAAATTGGCGCAGATGCAACCAGCCATGCAAATCAAGCAGGCTAATCGTGCCGCCACCAACAGCGCCGCCATCAGCCGAAATGTTGCCAGCGTACCGGCGAACGTCGCACTGAGGCCCTTCTTCAAAGCACTTGCTCGTGTCAAGAGCGGCACAGGCGGACAAGTCACCATTTTGCATTTGGGCGACAGCCATATCGCCGCCGATCACTTTTCCGGTGATTTGCGCTATGAATTCCAGCTCAGTTTCGGCGATGCCGGGCGCGGTATGCTCATGCCTGGCCTATATTCAGCGCGTGACGTCAAATTTGAACAAGGCGGCAACTGGCAAGTCGCCGTAAGCGCGATGGGCGCTCCTGGTCCGTATACCCTGACAGGCGCAAAGGTGTGGTCTAGCAACCGCAATGCCTGGATGCGGATAACCTCAATGAAAGCCCCCTTTGACTGGGCGGAAGTCTCATTCGAGACCGGCCCTCAAGGAGGATCGGCGTTCATCAGCCTTGACGGCGAGGGTAAACGCGTTTCAACCGCCGAGCCAGCGCGTTCGTGGAAAACGCTACGCCTTACAAAAACAGCGCGTGAAGTTCTCATTAAACCTGTAGGCGATGGCCAGATCATTTTACACGCCATAAATATCGGCTCAAACAAACCTGGCGTGCGCTACGTCAGTTTTGGTCTTCCGGGCGCAACCGCTGTCACGCCGCTTTCTTGGACACGCTCCCTCGTTCACAACGATCTGAAGCGGCTTGCGCCAGACCTTATCGTCTTCGGCTACGGCACCGAGGAAAGCCTGAAAGGCAAGCTCGACCTCGCCAAATACGATGCAAGCGTCAACGCCTCTCTTGCAATGCTCCGCCAAGCAGCGCCGCAAGCCTCGCTTCTGGTGCTTGGACCGCCAGATATTGCGAAAATGCCTGCCTTCGCCGTAGAGAGCGGCAAGGCTAATAATGTTTGTAGCGCCCTGGATGCCAAAGAAATCGCTCGATATGCCCGCTCCATCCGGAAAAAAGATCCGCGCATTGCGCATTGGCACCCGCCATTGCAGCTTGACGCTATACGGCTCATTCTGAAACGTGCGGCGGCGGCCAATAACGCCTATTTCTGGGATTGGTCGAAAGTCATGGGTGGCACTTGCGGCATTCATGCATGGGTCCACTCCGACCCGCCACTTGCCGCTGCTGATCATGTACACCTGACCGAGGCGGGGTCGAAACGCTCGGCACGTATCCTATTTCGCGAGCTGATCACAGCCTTTGAAGGATTTTCTTACACTTCTTCAACCTCAGTGAAGTAATTCTGTGTAAAACCCCTGAGTATTTCTATTAATCGCAAAACAGCGTTACCAAGCATTCATGCGCTGCTATGCAATTTTACCAATACCGATTGCAGAACGTTAGCAACTTTCGTTTAATAATTACGCCCGGGATCATAAATAAAAGATGGGCGTTCTGTGTCTCAACTTTTAACAAAAATCTTCCTGCGTCGGCGATATTGGGGGGCAACCATAACAATTGTCCTATGCCTTATCGCGGCTATAGGCATTGCAGCGTATGAACTACATGTGTCTCGCACCCGCGCCCCTTTCATCGACGCAATGTCGACACTGGTCAAAACTGCCCAGCGTTTCGAAGTACAGATCGCCTGGGCTATTTCAGACGCATCTCGGGGACATATCGACGAAAATATCCAAAAACAACTGACACAGTCATTTAGTGAGCTTGCTTCGTTATTCGTTGCAATCTGCCTGGTTGAAGACCAGGGCGAACAACATAAATTTCATGGGCATAATGATATTGGCCTTCCTTGGCATATCCTCGTGCACAATTTAGGTGGAGAACTCAACGCGACAAAAATCGCGGCCCATATGAGCCCTCATCCTATGCCTGTCTTGCTCACGAAACTGTGGCATAGTCCGCAACCGCCTAATAAACGCAACCTGGAAGTGCTGATTGGCGATCTGCTTCATAAATCCCATGCTATCGTCAAAGCGAAAGGCGTCTACACGGATGAGCATTACGCCAAAGCAGAAGCCATCGAAGCATTGGGCAGCACTGAGTTAACGGCTGCATTCAACGGTATGATGCGTGCGATGGATAAAGCGACCGCCCGGCAAAACACACGCGCTTTTCTTATTTTGCTGGGATGCTGTGTCGTTGGTATCTGCATTGCATTACTGAATGCGCTTTTAGTGTTTTCGCCAATGGAACAAACAATTCTCAATGGGCAAAAAGAACTGGTTGAAGAGCGCGACCGCGCCCGTGCCTCCGAACGCGCAAAACGCGATTTCCTGGCGGTTATGAGTCATGAATTGCGCACGCCGATGAATGGCATATTAGGTTTTACTAACCTTCTAAAAAATACTGATTTATCTGAAAAGCAGCAAGATTACGCCGAAACAATACATGATTCTGGTGAAATACTTCTGACTATCCTCAACGATATTCTCGACGTATCCCGCATAGAAGCTGGCGCTTTTGAACTTGAAACGGAAGACTTCAACATATCCGATATCGTGAGCAACGTGGTTACGCTTCTGGGGCCGCGCGCATTTGCGAAACGTCTTGAACTCAGCGCGTATATCGACCCGTCATTGCCGGAAATGCTTAACGGCGACTCAGGACGCCTGCGCCAGATTCTGCTCAACCTCGTTGGCAACGCCATCAAATTTACGATGAGCGGGGGCATCGCCATTGAGGTTCGCTATCTGGGCCGCAAACCAGAAAACCAGCACGACATAATACTATCCGTTACTGACACAGGGATTGGTATCCCCAAGGATAAGCAAGCAGAAATTTTTGGCTACTTCACCCAGGTAGATATTTCCGCCAGCCGCAAATTCGAAGGAACTGGGCTCGGTCTCGCCATCTGCAAAAAAATCGCTGAGCTGATGAATGGTCAAATCGGCGTGGAAAGCGTGCCTGATCGCGGCAGCACATTCTTCGTCCAGCTCGAATTGGAAGGCGTAACACCTCCGGCCGCGCAAATCTCCACAAGTCTCAATGTGAATATTGAAGGCGCACGTATTCTGATTGTAGACGACAATGCCTTGAATCGCACATTTTCCGCCTTCAGCTCGAAGCTTTTGGCGCAAACGTTACTTGTCTGCCCAGTGCTCACACCGCATTGGCGGCCCTTAAGCAGACCGATCATGCAGGGCGTGGGATCCAGGTGGCTATCATTGATCAAATGATGCCGGAAATCGACGGGATAACCTTGCGCCGTATGATCCGCGAAGATCCGAGTTTCAATCACATAAAGCTCATTATCTCGTCATCAGCCGGGATAACGTATGACCAGGAAGCCTGCCAGCTTGGTTTTGACGCCGCGCTTCCCAAACCTGTTTTGCAAGAACGGCTTTTGCAAACCATTCATACGCTTTTAAACCTGCAAGATGTTGAAGGGGCGGATAGCAGCGAAAATATTGGCGCGGATCACAGCAATCATGATGCCCCTATTGGGGACGCGCAAATCCCAGAGGCCGACGCAGATCACCAACCCATAAAAGCTGTTTCAGAAAATCACAGCGCAGATGCTGGGGGGGCAAACGTTGCTTCTGCGGAACAGAAGCCCGCCGCCCCGCCACACGAAAACGGTAAACCGCGCATATTGCTTGCGGAGGATAACTCGGCAAATCAGCAGCTTATCATCGCCATGTTAGAAAACTCAGGCTATTGCGTGGATGTGGTGGCTGACGGCGTCGAGGCGGTTCAAGCAGCGCAAAGCCTGCCATATGATCTGATTTTAATGGATATTCGCATGCCGGTTATGGGTGGCATTGAAGCGGTTCAGCGTATCAAAGCGATAAACGGAGAAAGCGGGGCGTGCCCAATTATCGCCATGACAGCGAACGCCATGAAGGGCAATCGCGAGGAATATCTGGCCGCCGGGATGACAGACTATATTTCCAAACCGGTAGACATGCGCACGCTTATCGATAAATTGCGGTCCTATCTTGGTGAGCAATGGACTAGATCAACGTCACCGAATATACGGGCAGATGCAAAAACAACTACAGCGACAAGCGCCACCCCGGATACAAATGCGGGAACAGGAGCTGTTTCCACTCCCGTCCCGCATGCAAAAACCGGATAACGGCTGTTACGCTTTCCTGTGAGCTAAACAGCCGCTTGCTTTTCGGTTGCTTCCTGCTGCTTTTCTTGTTCTTGCTCCAGGCCTTGCTGCACAAAACCTTCGCACTCTCTAAAGATTTTCCGTGTGCAACTCTTGCATCTGCTTATATCAATGTGTTTTTGGACAGCTTCTAGTGTGGCTGTCTTTGAATAGAAGATGTTGTCCTTGCCAATGGTGGATATATAGCCGCCTCTTTCCAGGAATTTGACGACTTGATCCTTTGGGTTGATCAGGAAGAAACAGCCGCCAGCCGCATGCCATTGACGCGCCATTGACGTCAGCGATTCAGCGCCCGCGATGTCGATGAAATTCACGCTCTGCATAACGATCACGAGATGCCTACATTTCGGATCTTCCTGACGGATATTTAAAAGCGCTTCATCAAATGCATTCACCGCCCCGAAGAACAGAGAGCCATCAACGCGGATGATACGTACCTGCGGGCATTCCGGCAGGTTTTCGTTGGCATCGGTGAATTTGCGATTGTGTTTGCTCGGATCAGGCACGCGGCGGTGAATTCGCGGATGCGATGTCTGGTACAAGTAGATAACCAGCGATAGTGTTACGCCGATGAAGATAGCATGTTCCAGATGCAGGGTAAGCGTCGCGATAAACGTTGCCAGCATGATGCCGGATTCACGATAGCTGCTGCGGAAGATCTGACTAATGTGATGCTTGTCAATCAAGCCCCACGCCACCAAAAACAACACGCCCGCCATTGCGGCATTCGGCAGATATGCGATGAACGGCGCCACCAGCAAAACGATCGCCATCAGCAGCACGCCCGCGATGATTGCCGCGATTGGCGTTTTTGCGCCCGACGTATAATTCACGCCGCTGCGGTTGAACGAACCGGTCGCTACGTAGCCCGAAAAGAACGAGCCTGCTATATTCGATAGCCCCTGACCGATAAACTCCTGGCTGGCGTCAATATGCTGGCCGCTTTTCACGGCGATGGCCCGCGAAATCGACACGGCCTCAGTTAGAGCGAACAACGTCACGGCGAACGCCGTTGGCGCTAGGGCCACCCAATCTTCTAACTGGAAACTCGGTGCCGACAAAGGCGGCAGGCTGGCTGGTATCGCTGAGGCTGTGGGGATAACGCCAGGCGCATAACTATTGTAAATCAAAGCAAAAATCGTTCCCGCAAGGATCGCAACGATCATGTAAGGAATGCGGGGAATATTTACCCATGTCCACCGTACGCCGTCCTTAAAGATCGGCACGGGCAACCGCCTTATATTTTGCGTGGCTAGCCCCATAAGAAGAGTGATCATTCCGGCTGCTACGACTGGCCAAATGATCGCATCTGCATGCGTGAATATATATTTAAATGTGCCGTAAACAGACTCTCCTCGCGGAACATTAACGCCAGTAAAATGCTTTATTTGATTAACACCAATAAGAATGCCTGCCCCTGCAGTAAAGCCGATAATTACCGAGTGGGAAATGAAATTTACGAGTGCTCCTAATCGGAATAAACCAAGTGTCAATTCAATTAAGCCAACCATAATAGTAAGCGTAAGCGCTAATTCTACATAGCGATCTGACAACGGAGCGGCGAGTATACTCAACGCCGACAACAGCACGATAGACGCCGCTGTCGTTGGGCCGGACACCAAATGTCGGGACGAGCCGAAAAGCGCCGCAATAATGGCGGGTATCATGCCTGCATAAAGCCCGTATTGCGGTGGCATACCCGCGATACTGGCAAATGCCACGCCTTGCGGAAGCACGACAAGCGCGCCGGTCACAGCGGCCCACCAATCGTCCTTCACAGTTTGTTGATTGATAATTGAAGTCCAATTTAAAAATGGGAACACTTTGCGCCAACTGAATAAGTTGCGCCCATTTGAGATGGATGACATTTAACCTCTCCGAGTAGTGGCGCTGTAGCATTTCTTTATATTTTGTAAAGGCGTAGAAGCCTGAAAGAAATGCGCTGCCGATAATTCTTGAGTGCTAGCGCTGTGAGAAGCGCAAATGAGCAAGCTCAAACCTCACCCCTTCAACGAGTAGATTTTCAGTCAATTGGCAGGAGTGATCACCGTTCGTATGCGCTATGATATGGCATCAGGTCAAGCCCCTGTTGTTTCCTTGACATGCAATATTTGCATAATACGTATGAATTTAACAGCTTGCAGATCGCGTGTAATAGTATCACATGGTTACGTAATGCAGAAAATCTCATAACTATAGAACTGCACAGTGGGACGGAAAATGCCAGCATGCTAATAGCCTTATTGAGCGACATTCACGCAAATCGTCCAGCGTTGGAAGCCTGTCTTGCGCATGCCCGCGAACAAGATACGGAGCGGTTCGTTTTTTTGGGCGATTATGTTGGTTATGGCAGCGATCCAGAATGGGTTGTCGCCACCATTATGGAATTCGTGAACGATGGTGCAGTGGCTCTGTGCGGCAATCACGATAGCGGCGTGGCGCTCAACAACATCCCGCTGTATCCCGAGGTGCAAACCGTAACAGATTGGACACGCGGCCAGCTCGGCATTGATGAACAACGGTTTCTCGCGAATTTGCCGCTTACCGTGCACGAAGACGATCGGCTCTATGTCCACGCCGATGCTAGCGCGCCCGCGGATTGGAACTACGTTCTCTCTGTTGAAGACGCCTCACGCAGCATGAAGGCCACAAATTCGCGCCTGACTTTTTGCGGACACGTACATCAACCGGCAATATATGGCCTTTCGTCAACGGCCAAGGTGACATCGTTCACGCCAACGCCCGGAGCGCCCGTGCCTTTGTTAAGATGGCGGCGCTGGCTGGTGGTGCTCGGTTCGGTCGGGCAGCCCCGCAACGACGATCCGGCGGCGTCATATGCGATATTTGATACTGACACTACCGAAATAACCTTCCAGCGCGTACCATATGATATCGAAGCCGCAGCAGACGCCATTCGCAAGAACGATTTGCCGAATTGGTTCGCGGAACGTCTTTATCTGGGCAAGTAACGGCATATGATCAAATCGCGCATGAAAAAAGGAGCCACGCTGGATGGCTTCCTTCTTGAAGAACTTGTTCATAATGGCGGCATGTCCTGTTTGTGGCGGGTGACGTGGCCGGAATGCGATAAGACACCGCTTCTTATGAAAGTTCCTATTCTCACCGA
Organism: Alphaproteobacteria bacterium; assembly: GCA_037387425.1. Classification (GTDB taxonomy): domain Bacteria; phylum Pseudomonadota; class Alphaproteobacteria; order Rhizobiales; family Rhodomicrobiaceae; genus JARRLC01. The sequence goes on along the minus strand of JARRLC010000060.1, from coordinate 2,249 downwards.
GGGCGAAGATCCTGCTGCGGTGGTCGGTTTCGAGATGGAACAAATGATCCTGCCTCGTTTGGCTGGCCCGCATGTGCCGAGTTTTGCGACCGCAGGAGATTTTTCCGTTCAGCCATATATCGTTATGGAGTATGTGGCAGGGGTTTCGTTGTTGCAGCGCTTGCTTGATTTGCCCCTGCCTTATGACGAAGTGGCGGAAATCGGCGTGAAAATCGCCACCGCGCTCGATTCACTTCACCGGCAGCATGTGGTGCATCTGGATGTGAAGCCGTCCAACATTATCATTCGGCCGTCCGGCGAGGCTGTTTTGATAGACTTCGGGCTATCTCAGCACGCACATCTCCCCGATTTGATGAAGGAAGAATTTCGCGTTCCCTACGGCACCGCCTCTTACATGGCGCCCGAACAGCTTTTTGATATGCGCAACGATCCGCGCAGTGATATTTTCGCGTTGGGGGTGCTGCTGTATTTCTTTTCCACCGGCGTTCGCCCCTTTGATGATAACGACCGCATGGCAGCGATGCGTCGCCGACTTTGGCGCGATCCGGAACCGCCGCGTAAACTTCGCCGCGATTATCCGCCATGGCTCCAGGAAATCGTGCTGCGCTGCTTGGAAGTGCAACCCGCCTGGCGCTATCCGACCGCCGCGCAACTGGCGTTCGACCTTAACAATCGCGACCAGGTGAAGCTGACCGCGCGATCCGAACGGTTAAAGCGTGATTCATGGACGGCCGTCATGCAGCGGCGGTTCAACGTGCGGCATATCACTCCGATTATGAAGCAGTCGCTTCCCACGCCTGCGTTCAACGCGCCCATTGTGGCGATCGCCCTGGATGTGACGGCAGGCGCAGTGGAAATCTGCAATACCTTGCGGGCTGCTGCTGAGCGTACCCTCAAAACAATGCCGGATGCGCGTCTTGCCTGTGTAAACGTGCTGAAACAAGGGCGTAAAATCGATAGCGGGCAGGATGATGAGGAATCTAGCATGCATGTGGATCGGCTGGTGGCGCTGAAAAACTGGGCCGCGCCGCTTAAGCTGGCGGAAGATCGGGTAACCTTCCATGTGCTGGAAGGCGCTGACCCCGCTGCGTCGCTCTTGGAATATGCCGAGAAAAGCCGTGTCGATCATATCCTCATGGCAGCGTTTCCGCCAAAGTCGCCGCTGAGGCGAGGTGCACCGTTACTATCGTGCGTCCACCCCGGGGGTGCACTAAGGAATGAGAGGCTGAGCAGGGGGCAACATCGGATCATGTTTGTAGCTGGAGTCATCGCCAACAGCGTATGCTTGCGCGTTAATTTCTCCCAGAGGATATCGAAGAACTTTATTTACTGATTTTAAGCAATACCTGAGAACGATCCATGAAACGATGACTGGGATAACGGTTATTAACAGAAACGGCGAGCTAAGCAAAGTATGTTCTGTTACAAGTAGCTCGAATTTATATTTATATTCCTTTAGTATGTTAATTTCGTTTTCTGGCAAATCTTCAATCATATTTGAAAAAAGCGTATCAAATTTTATATCGCTTTGTCTTCGAGGATATGTGACAGCTATCACGAGCATATGAAAAAGAGTAATCTGATGGGCAAATCTGATGCCGCCATTCATTGTAGAGCGCATAAGCCCGTAAGCTTTTCCAAATGAAATGCGTCCATTTGCAGCTTCATCGAATAGATCATCGCGCAATGCAAAAACACGTTGCCGGAAGCTATCAACACGATAATCAACGTAAATCCAGAAAAGGAATATCCATATCATCGCAAGGGATAACAATGAAAATATGAGAGTTATATTATTATTCATATTTATCTTCTCGCCTAGTATCGCCCCGTGGGGTCAATTTGCTTGATGAACGACGATCGTCAATATGTCTCTCTAATTTCACAATTCTACTCTGCAAACGTTCTACTGTATTCTTTCTCAATGTTCTCTGGATGTAACCATATATCAATCCAATAGCTCCAATAGACCATGCAAGGGTTACAGAAATATTTTCCTTAGCAAGAATGTTAACAAGAAACTCGGCTGAGGTAAATTTTCCCGCTAGAGCTGTTATTGATAAATATCCACAATACGCAAGCCAGCTCAAACCGCCCCAGCGAATGCCATTATTAAGTACAGAAACCAATGCCTCAGACCGGTTGACACACTTTAGCTGTCGGATTTCCGCTCGTAATTTTGCGATCTCCTGCACAAGCTGTCGTTTTTCCGCTCGTAATTTTACGATCTCCTGCTCACGAGCATCTTG
>JARRLC010000059.1:0-22513 GCA_037387425.1 Alphaproteobacteria bacterium | reverse complement strand
TTCGCAGACTTAGTCAAAGAGGCGCTCGGCCAGCGCGCGCTCGGTAGGCTGATCGAAATCTGGTTCCAGGACGAAGCAAGAGTCGGGCAACAAGGCACGTTAACCCGAATTTGGGCTAGGCGCGGCAGCCGCCCTCGCGCGGTGCGCGACCGGCGCTTCACCTGGGCCTATCTGTTCGGTGCCGTCTGCCCGGCCCGTGGCGTTGGCGCCGCTCTGGTGTTGCCTACCGTCAACATCGAAGCCATGAACAAGCACCTGATTGAAATTGGGAAATGCGTCAGTGCGGGAGCAATCGCCGTGCTCGTCGTGGACGGGGCCGGATGGCACACATCGCCAAAATTGGTTGTGCCTGAGAACATCGTTTTGCTGAAGCTGCCGCCTTACGCGCCAGAACTGAACCCCGCCGAGAACATCTGGGAATACCTCAGAGGCAACGCTCTCAGCTTCCAAGTCTGGGAAACATACGAAGCTATCGTCGATGCGTGTTGTGAAGCATGGAACGGCTTGATGCGTACCCCGGAGATCGTCCGCTCCATCGCTACCCGGCAGTGGGCACAGGTCGAAACTTAGGGCCGTTGGTATTACTCCGCCGCAGCAGGCCAAATCCCGCCGCTACCGTGGCGCACTATTCTCCGGCGTTTGTACCCCGTCCACCCCCAAAGAGGAAAAGTAATACTCAACCAGGCAATGCAGCACAAAAAAACGGGCCCCGCCTAAGGCGAAGCCCGTGCTTTCATGGAACTAATGGGAGGCGATTAGTTGCCATCACGCTGCTGGCGCTCGAAGAACTGCTTGGCCGGAAGCGCGTTCTTATTCACGGACAGATCTTCAACCGAAGAGCGGACCATCGAATGAGAATGAGTGCCGTATGATGATGCATTTGCGACGCCTGCTGTCAAAACAACGGCAGCAATTGCGGAGATGGCGAGTGAGGAAATATTGGAGATAGACATATTCAGTTTCCTTAGATGGTGCGTTGCTAAGTCTTACAGAATTCATATGTAGGTGAATTCTGGGGAGATACTCTCAAGAACCATGATCGGTTCATGACAACTATTACGCATCCGCAGGGGGAAACGTTACATTCATCACAAACCTGTGTTGTAATGCGTTAGAAAACATTGAAATGCGGCGGTGGGTTTCGCTTGCCGCTCTACCCACCCTACACTCCGTCGCCCCCCAATCGCGCCCAACCTTCCATCAGGCGTGCTTTACGGCGTCCTGGCGGTCGGCGCTTATTTCCGGCGATGACTTGAAATCCCGCAAATACGCGGCGGTTTCCTCAAAAGGCATGGCGCGCGCGTAATGAAGCCCTTGCCCCAAATCGCACGCATTTTGCATTGCGCTGTCTAGGGCTGCTTTGTCGTCCACACCTTCAGCGATGACGGCCACCCCCAAATCATGCGCGGATTGTAGCAAAGTGGCCCAGAAAGAAGCGCCATCGTGCGATGCCCCCAAGGCCGAAGCTTTAACTATGAGTTTATCCGGCTTGAATTTCTTCAAATAGGTAAGATCAGAAAAACCGGGAGCACTCATAGAAATTGTCAAGCCTGTGCCCAGCGCCTTGATTTGCCCCACTGTCATTTCTATGACGCTATCGCCTGAGGTTAACGCCGCTCCTGAGATTTCCAGCTCCAGACACGCGGGGTCCAAGCCGCTTTCAGCCAAAGCCTGAAGAATCGTGGGAAGGAGGGTGTAGCTACGCAGAAGGATTGTCGGAACGCTGACAGCAACGCTAATCGGTCGCCCCCCAGCGGTTTGCCAGGTTGCACCGTGACGACAGGCTTCACGCAGCGCCCAGATGCTTATAGACATTGCCTGAGCATTATGCTGTTCGCCCTGTTCTCCCAGCGCTGCAGCATCCGGTGAAACCAGCCCCAACTCTGGACTGTTCCATAAAAGCTGCGTCATGAAACCTGCAACACGACTGTTCTTCAGGTCGATACAAGGCTGATAATGCAACATATATTCGCTTTGCAGCAGCGCACTTGATGAATTGTTTTGTTTGCGCGGTATTTCCGCAATGTTTGTCTGCGGCTGCTCAGAGAAAAACCGATAAGTATTCCGGCCGCTCTCCTTGGCGGTATACATTGCGCTATCGGCTTTTTTAAGCAACGTGTCCCAGTCATGGCCGTCATCAGGGTAGACGGCGATGCCCACAGACACCGAAATTGTCAGTGTATGCCCGTCGATATAATAGGGGCTGGCGATTTTCTCCAAAATTGTGACTGCGGGCGTAATGGCGTCGTTCCGCTCGCGGATGCCGCCGAGCATAAGCAAAAATTCGTCGCCGCCCTGGCGCGCAATAGTGTCCGTGCGCCGCATACATTTCTTCAATCGTTCCGCGACTTCCTTTAACAGGCCGTCGCCGGTTCCGTGTCCCTGTGTATCGTTGATGCCTTTGAAGCCGTCGAGATCAAGGAACATTAACGCCGCCTTGCCATTCGCACGATCGGCCTGCGCCATGGCCCATTGCATACGTTCCTTGCCCATCATGCGATTGGGAAGCCCAGTTAGGTTGTCGTGGTGCGCTAAGAACTCCACCCTTTCTTCGGCCTCTTTACGGGCGGTGATATCTTGCTGGATACAAACGAATTGCGTGACGATATCGCCGCTGCTGCGGATTGGCGCGATGATCGTTTCCGCCCACATCAAAGTGCCGTTCTTGCGCTTGTTGTGGAGCTTTCCGTGCCAGACTTCCCCACCTTGGATCGTTTGCCACAGTTTGGCGTAGTCATCCGCTGATGTGTCCCCACCTTTCAAGATGCGCGGGTTCCGCCCGAGAACCTCTTCTTGGTGAAACCCGGTAAACGTGCAGAACGCCGGATTGACATAGCGGATCGCGCCATCCGTGTTGGTAATGAACACCGACACAGGGCTTTGCTCCACAGCAGCCGAGAGCTGTTTCAATCTTTCTTCCGCGCGCTTTAAATCGGTGAGATCGAGAAAAGCGACCAATACCCGGCTAACATTACCGTCTATGTCCAATTCGGGGTAGGCATTGAGATGCAGCCAGCGCGGTTCCGTCGCTCCTTGCGGGATAACGCCCAACATGTGCCCCGAAACGGGTTGCTTGGTGTGCATCGCACGGATAACAGGGATTTCCTCGGGCGGCATCGTTGTGCCGTTAGGATGAATAAAACGCCAATGCGGAAAGAATATCTGCCCACTTTTCGCATCATCCGGGTCAATATTCAGGGTCTTTCTTGCCGCCTCGTTAGCGTAACTAATAACACCGTCAGGCATTCGTATAATGATAGGTACTGGCAATTTTGTCAGCACCTGTTGCATTTCTTTTTCTTTAACGCGGAAATTATAATTCGATCTGTCCAGAGCTTCGGCCATGCTGTCGAATGCGGCGCTCAGCGCGCCCAACTCGTCATCGCGTTTCATTGCGACGCGCGCGTTGATTTCACCTGCTGCCACGCGTTCGGTCATGGTTGCCAGAGAGTTTAGCCCTTTGACAAGTCCGCGCCCAACCATGGAGATCAACAAGGTTGCCAGCACAATTGCTGACACGGTGTAAAACACCCCTTGCCATGAGATGGAAGTCAGCGCTTCTTTGCTGCGTTCCTGCCCCATGCCTATGCGAACCCAACCGATCATCCGGTTGCTCGCACGAATTGGCACAGCGATGTGGATGCCAGAAAGCGGGCTGTCCACTTCATGAGCGCGTGGCGGAGACTTCAGCAATGCCAGGCTGACCTTGTCGGTGGCCTTGAAGCCAACCTTGTACGGGTTGCTATGGGCTAGCACACCCTTCCGTGTCCATCACCATGACATATAGCAGATCGGGATGGTTGCGCGTTGCTCTGACAGTTTCCTCCATTCCAGCGCTGTCATACGCCAGAATTTGGTTGCTGCTGGTTGCGGCCAAGGTTTCAGCGAGCGCCAGACTGCGTTCTTTGTTTTGCCGAAGTAGAAATTTTTCTTGTTCGGCAACAACTTGATAAATGAACGTACTCATGATGACAGCAATCAGGCCGCATAAGCTCAACATCAGGCGCCGGCGTATTGAGCCGGTCCAGATATGGAAGAGCGGTATGGGCATTGCTATCAGCGATCCTCCTGCTTGCGGAATAAGTGAGAGATTCCGCCCAGCGTTATCCGAGGATGCATTAAATCAAGTTCTCATGAATATAGAGTGCGAACCCAATAGCAATTGCATATAAAAAATAAATACAGAATACGATAATGTATACATAGCACTTTAATGTATGAAAAAAGAATCTGATGTTTATTTTAATTGAGCTATTTCAATTAATGTAATTTCAACATTTTTTAAAACCATCAAAGACTGTTATTTAACTACCCAGCTACATCCAATGAAAGCACGCAACCAGCTTCCAAATCCGCGGAAGTACGGCTGGAAGGCTCGCTGACTTCTGGCAAACTCGCCCCCACGCATGAAGCGTTGATTGACGCCATTGAGAATAACCAATCCGTTACGGTCGATTGCAGCGCTGTTTCGGCCGCCGATATCAGCCTTGTGCAACTTATTTTATCCGCCAGAAAAACCGCACTGTCCGCTGGCAAAAGCGTGACTCTTTCGGCTCCCGCATATGGCGCGCTACTTGATGTTTTGACACGCGGCGCTTTCGTCAATGCGACTGGCAGCGTTCCGGCGGCTGAACAGGCGTTTTGGCTCAACCAGAAAGATAAATAATTAGGCGCGCTGTCATCCGGGCAAGCGCATCCGCAAGGGCAAAAGGGTCAAGAACGGATTACGCCGTCAACAAGGGAAAGTTCAGATTCGATGAGTGGCGACGAAATTACCGAAGAATTCCGGCAGGAAGCGCAGGAGCTGCTCGCCCAGATGGAAGCGGCGCTGTTGGACCTTGAGAAGACACCCAGCGACAGCAACCACATCAACACGGTATTCCGCGCCTTGCATACGCTCAAAGGTTCGAGCGGCATGTTTGGGTTCGATGATGTATCGACATTCGCTCATCATGTGGAAACCGCGTTCGACAGGGTGCGCCAGGGAAACGCCACCGCCACAGCTGAGTTGATCGCCGTGGCTCTTCGCGCACAAGACCACATGCGCACATTGATGAAAACTCCCTCAGAAGCGGATGCTGATGCCGGCGCGACTATCATCGCAGCTCTTGAGGCGGCATTTGAAAGTGGGGCCCAGTCTTCGCAAGATCAGCAAACCGAAATTCCCGTGCTTTCCGCGTGCGATGTCGAAACCGCGTGGACCATTAGTATCCGGCTGCCTCAAGATAGTTTTGTGAAGGGCGTCAACCCTCTGCCTATCCTCGATGAACTGCGAACGCTGGGACAGATCTGCATCACACCGGTGACAGCGGGTATTCCAGCGTTACAGGAGCTTGACCCATCATGCTGCTATCTGGGCTGGGATGTTGAACTGACGACCACACAACCACGTTCAGCGATTGAAGGCGCGTTCATTTTGCTGGGAGACGAAGCCTCGGTAGAGGTCAATTCCCAGAATAATACAGCTGAAAGCGAGGCTGGCCAAACCGCAAGCGCCAGTTCCAAACAAGATCAATCGCCAGCAGATGAGACAACGGCCCAGGTTTCTGCCGCTCCTGCTGCCGCAGAAGTTCAGCAGACAGCGCAGCAGCAGCCCCAAGGCCAACAGCAACAAAACAAAAGCGGTAACAGCATCCGCGTTCCCGCTGAGCGTCTTGACGACCTCATGGACCGCGTTGGCGAACTTGTGATTGCCCAATCGCGCCTGCGCCAGATCGCCAACAACAGCGTTGAGCAGCAAGTAAAATCAGTGGCAGAGGAAATCGAACGGCTGGTGCTGGAGTTGCGCGACACGTCCATGTGTATCCGCATGGTGCCCATTGTTCAGCTTTTCGGGCGGTTCCGCCGCGTGGTCCACGATCTTTCCCGCGATGTCGGCAAGCAGGTGGAACTCACCATGTCGGGCGAGGAAACCGAGCTGGACAAAACGGTTATCGAGCAACTTAACGATCCGCTTGTGCATCTCATCCGCAATTCAATCGATCATGGTTTGGAAGACGGTGAAGAGCGCGCCAACGCTGGCAAGCGCGAAACCGGTCGGATTGCGCTTTCGGCGCGTCATGCGGGCACGGAAGTTCTAATCACCATCTCTGATGACGGGCGTGGACTGGATCGCGACCGTATCCGCAAACGGGCCGAAGAGCGCGGGCTTGTGGCTCCTGACGAAGTGCTCAGCGATAACGAGCTGTTTCAGGTACTGTTTATGCCGGGGTTCTCAACCGCGCAGTCTGTCACCAACCTTTCCGGACGCGGCGTCGGTATGGATGTGGTGAAGCGCACCATTGAGGCGCTTCGCGGCAAAATCGACATTACCAGCACCACCGGCCAGGGCACCGAAATTACGCTGCGGCTGCCGCTTACACTCGCCATCATCGACGGGCTCATGGTGCGCATCGGCAAGGCGCGTTACGTGCTGCCGCTGGAGGCAGTGGAAGAATGCGTCGAGTTGTCAGAGGAAGATGACGCACGCTCACGCGGCCGTTGTTTCCTCAATATTCGTGGCGATCTGGTGCCTTTCCTGCGTCTTCGCGATCTGTTCGCGATCAACCTGCCACCTGACCGCTTCCAGAAAGTGGTGGTGGTGTCGTGGAGCGGCCAAAAGGTCGGCCTCGTGGTCGATCAGGTCATTGGCGACCACCAGACTGTCATTAAATCGCTGTCGAAGCTGCATAGCGGCATCGGGATGTTTTCGGGCGCCACCATTCTCGGCGACGGCGCTGTCGCGCTTATCCTCGATATCCAACATCTCGTTGAATACGGCGAAACCCAGGAAGAACGCCTGAAGGCGGCAAGTTAAACAGGCAGGAACGCCAATATGACCAATATTTCGGAGATCGACGATACATTGGAAGTCTTGACCCTAAGCCTGGGCGGTCAAGTCTTTGCGCTGGATGCCGCGCATGTGCGTGAAATTCTCGACCTGGTGCCCATTACCGATGTGCCGACGGCCAACCCATTTGTGAGCGGTCTTATCAATGTGCGCGGCCAAGTGGTGCCGCTAGCCGATCTACGTCACAAATTCGGCATGGAGCCTACGCCGCCAACCATCGACACCCGGATTGTCGTGATCGAAATAGACCTGGACGGCATCCGCACAACCATCGGGCTTATCGCTGACAAGGTGTTTGAAGTCACCGAGCTAACACCGTCAGCGCTCGAAGAAACGCCAAAGATCGGCATGACATGGCGTCATGAATATATCCGTTACATCGGCAAATGCGACGACGATTTCATAGTCGTCCTGAATGTTGAGGCAGTGTTTCTGTCATCAATAAACGGAGACGCAGGTAATCGGGTTGCAGCCTAACAAGAATACTCTGATACGAGAGGGAATATCATGAAAATAGCTACTGGTGCAAAAATCGCGAGCATCGCCATCATTGGCGGGTTCCTCCTTAGCTCTGGTGTCAGCATCTATGACAGCTACAAGCTACGGGTTGGCGGTCATATTTACGATCAACTTGTCACGATCAAGGATTACAACGCTGATATTCTACCTCCCCCTGAATACATCATCGAACCCTATCTGGAAGCAACTCTTCTTTATCATAATCCAAACAGTATTGAGCAGCGTAAGAAACGGCTTGCTGAACTCAAGGCCGAGTACAATAAAAGACATGAGTTCTGGAAGCAGCAGCAAATGGATGCCAGTTTGCGCGACCTTATTGTCAAAGATTCGCACGCACCGGCACTGAAGTTCTGGGAGCTGCTCGAACAAAAGCTAATTCCAGCGCTTGAAAACGGCGATCAAGTACAAGCTGGAAATATTTATAACAACTTATCCAGTGCTTATAACGCACATCGCGAGAAGATTGACGCCGCTGTGCAGGCTGCCGAAAAGACGGGCGCGGCCATTGAAAAACAAGCTGCTGCCGAAGCCTGGAACGCCGACATGGTCGTGTGGAGCACAACGATAATTGTGCTGACTTTGATCATTGGTTGTGCAATCGCTGTGCTGGCTTGGCTAGTCAAACCGCTTACGCGTTTGCGTGAAGGCATTGCCGAGTTGGCCATAGGCGATTATAGCGTCGCCATTCCGGGCACGCAGCGCGCTGATGAAATGGGCGATATCGCACGTGCGCTTGATGGTTTGACATCCAATCTTCGCTCCACGGCGGAAGTTGCGGATTCGATCTCCCACGGAAACCTTCAGGTTGAAGCCAAGCCTTTGTCAGACAAAGACATACTCGGCATTGCCCTAAAGGAAATGGTCGAGAGCTCCACGGCGGAAGTTGCGGATTCGATCTCCCACGGAAACCTTCAGGTTGAAGCCAAGCCTTTGTCAGACAAAGACATACTCGGCATTGCCCTAAAGGAAATGGTCGAGAAACTGCGCACGGTTGTCGGCAATGCGATGGCTGCGGCTGAGCATGTTTCCTCGGGCAGCCAAGAGCTATCAGCAAGCTCCGAAGAACTGTCAGCAGGCGCGACCGAACAGGCCTCCGCAGCAGAACAGGCTTCAGCTTCAATGGAAGAAATGGCCGCCAACATCAAGCAAAACGCTGATAACGCCACGCAAACCGAGAAGATCGCGCGTCAGTCGTCAGTTGATGCCGAAACAAGCGGCCAGGCTGTGACCCGCGCGGTGGAAGCCATGCAGACCATCGCGGAGAAGATCACCATTGTGCAAGAAATCGCACGGCAAACAGACCTTCTCGCGCTGAATGCGGCGGTTGAGGCCGCGCGCGCCGGCGAGCACGGCAAGGGCTTCGCAGTCGTCGCTTCTGAAGTGCGCAAGCTGGCCGAACGTTCGCAGACGGCGGCGGCTGAAATCAGCACACTCTCCGGTCAAACGGTAACAGTCGCGCGTGACGCAGGAGAGATGCTCTCCAAGCTAGTACCCGATATCCGTAAGACGGCTGAGCTGGTTGAGGAAATCAGCGCGGCCTGCCGCGAGCAGGACATCGGCGCCGATCAGGTTAACCAGGCGATCCAGCAGCTCGATAAGGTGATCCAGCAGAACACTTCTTCGGCGGAGCAAATGTCTTCAACCTCAGAAGAATTGGCCGCACAAGCCGAGCATTTGCAGTCTAGCATTGCGTTCTTCCGGCTGGAACACAGCATGCGGGCGAATATGGGCGCGGGCGTAGGCATCAACATCATGAGCGCCAATGGCAGCGGAAGAGGCCATGCATTACCTAATGCAATCGGCAAGGTCGCAAATGTGAAGAAGCGCGTGAATACTCCAAAATCGCGTTCGACAGCAGCGGCAGGGGCCAACTCTGAGGCAAGCAATGGCTCTTCTGCGGGCGCGAAAGGGCAAACGCAAGTTCTCGGCTCGTCAAACCACGGCTATACGCTCAATCTCGGCAATGGCGGCGCTGAGAGCGATGACGGCGATTTCGAGAGGTACTAAGCAATGACGCAAGCCTTATCTGCTCAGACAGCGCAGCATGGGAACGAAGCGCAGTACGTCACGCTCGGAATTGAGCGGGAAGTCTTCGCCGTTCCCGTGGAGGCGGTGCTGGAAATTCTGGATATTCGGCCAGTGTTCCACATCCCAGAGGCGCCGCGTTATATGCTTGGACTGATCGACTTGCGCGGACGCAGTGTGCCCGTGCTCGACCTACGCACCAAGCTAGGGCTACCGCAGAAAGAGGCGACCGAGACAACGCGCATTCTGGTGATCGAAACCGATGTTGGCGGCCGCCCGCTGGTGCTGGGACTGGTGGCCGACCGCGTCATTGAGGTGTTGCCTCTAAGCGCGTCGGAAGTTGAGCCGGCTCCGGAAATCGGCGTGCGCTGGCATTCGGAGTATATCGCCGGTGTCGGCCATCGCAATGATAGCTTCGTGATCATTTTCGATCTGCCGAAACTGTTTTCGAACGAAGACGCCGCGTTGCTCAGCAATGCGGCTGTTTGCAGTCCCACATAACATTTCGATGAACAACTTGTAGCTGAATTAAGAAAACGTGGCTTTTACAATCAGGTGGACGAAATGAGCACAACGCTCATATCCGCCGATCAGCTTAGCGCGGACGATTTCGAGCGGTTGGCGGCGTTCATTCAGGAATATAGCGGGATAAAAATGCCCGCATCCAAGAAAACCATGGTGGAAGGGCGTTTGCGCCGCCGTATCCGCGCGGTGGGATTGGAAACGTTTGCGGATTATTGCTGCTACCTTTTCAACGAAGGGGGGCTGGCAGACGAAACCGTTCCGCTTATTGATGCGGTGACCACCAACAAAACAGACTTTTTCCGCGAACCTACGCATTTTCAATATTTAGCTGAGACAGCCATTCCTGAACTTTGGACGTCCAATAGTATTTCCAAGCACACTCCGCTAAAAGTGTGGAGCGCGGCGTGTTCTACTGGCGCGGAAGCCTACACGATGGCCATGGTGCTAGCTGAAGTTGCGCGTAGCTTGCCCGACCTGCGGGCATCAATTCTCGCAACCGACATTAGCATGGAGGTTTTGAAGACGGCGGCTCAGGGGATCTATCCGGAAAGCTTTATCGAGCCTATCCCGATGGAGATGCGGCGCCGTTACTTGCTACGCTCGAAAACAGGCAGAGGCGACCGCGTTCGCATCATACCTGCCTTACGCAGATGCATTGAGTTCGGATGGATCAATCTCATTCGTCAGCCCTATAACGTGGCTGAGGATATGCATATCATCTTCTGTCGTAACGTTCTGATTTACTTTGATAAACCTACCCAAGCCCAAGTTGTCGCAGAATTTTGCCGTCATTTGCGGCCTGGCGGATATCTGGTGCTGGGACATTCTGAGAATTTGCCTGGAACGGGGTTGCCGCTGGAACTGGTCGCAACGACAGTGTTTCGACGAGTTTAAAGCGGCGGATGTAAGGGAAAAGTCATGAGCAAGCCGGTTCGTGTGTTGGTGATTGATGACTCGGCGCTGGTCCGGCAGACGCTGGTTGATATCCTACAAGCCGATCCAGATATTGAGGTGATGGCGACTGCGTCCGATCCGTTCGCCGCCGCGCGCCACATCGCCCAGGAAGTGCCTGACGTCATCACCCTGGATGTTGAAATGCCGCGCATGGATGGCATCACCTTCTTGCGCAAGCTGATGTCACAGCGTCCGATACCGGTGGTGATGTGTTCAAGCCTTACCGAAGAAGGCTCGGCCACGCTGATGCAGACGCTGGAGGCGGGGGCCGTCGATGTCATCCTGAAGCCTCGCGTCGATACCAAACAGTTCTTGTTGGAAGCGCGCGTGCGTATTTGCGATGCGGTGAAGGGGGCGGCCCGCGCGAATTTGCAAGCGTTGAAACCGCGCAAAGCCGCCACAGAACGGCGTGCGCCAGCGGAAAAGTTGAGCGCGGATGTTATTATGCCGCCGCCTGTCATGCGTGGCGACGCCATGGCGCGCACCACTGAAGGCATCGTGTGTATAGGCGCTTCAACCGGAGGCACGGAATCGCTGAAAGCCGTGCTCGAAGCTCTGCCCGCTGACGCGCCAGGCATCGTCATTGTGCAGCATATGCCGGAAAAGTTCACGGCAGCGTTCGCTGAGCGTCTCGACTTGCTTTGCCAGGTGGAAGTGAAGGAAGCCGTTGACGGAGATTCCGTGCTGCGCGGAAGGGCGCTGATCGCGCCGGGCAACAAGCATACGTTGCTGCGCCGCAGCGGCGCGCGTTATTACGTCTCAGTGCAGGACGGTCCGCTGGTGTCGCGGCATCGCCCCTCGGTGGATGTGCTGTTCCGCTCCGCCGCACAATATGCGGGAAGCAACGCCACTGGCATCATCATGACCGGCATGGGCGACGATGGCGCAAAAGGCATGCTGGAAATGCACAATGCGGGCGCTTACACCATCGCGCAGGACGAAGCGACTTCGGTGGTGTTCGGCATGCCGCGCGAGGCGATTGAGTTGAACGCCGTCGATAAGATTGTGCCGCTAGACCGAATCGCCTTTCAGATCACCCAGGCCGGGGCGCGCTGATGGCTTCGGACGATTCCGATAATCCAGACCGCAAACATGTCTATTTGCCCCCTGGCGCTCTGTGCTGCCTGGCGGAACCCGGCATCGTGACGACCGTACTTGGCTCTTGCGTCGCCGTATGCCTGTGGGACAAACAAAGCGGCGTTGCCGGAATCAACCATTTCATTCTGCCAGAGAGCGACAACGAAACGCCGTGTTTGCGCTATGGGAATTTTGCAATTGCCCGTCTTGTCGCGGCGATGCTGGAACTCGGTGCTGATTTCGAAACGATCAGCGCTAAGATCTTCGGCGGAGCGGCGGTTTTGCCGCAAAGCATAGAAGCCGCTGCTGGGGGGAAACATGTCGGCACACATAATGTCGATTTCGCCATGGCGCGGTTGGTAGAACTTGGCATACCGATTATCGCACGTCGCACTGGCGGCAATGTCGGAATGAACGTACAGCTCTTCACTGAGACCGGCGAAGTACGGGTGCGCACCATCCGCTCACAAAATTCTGGCTGACAACGCTTTTGTCCCTATTTTCCGGTGAACTCGCCGAGCGTCTGGAACAAAAGCGCAAGGTCGCTCTCGCGCGACATGCGGTGTTCGCCGTCTTTCACCAGCGTCATACGCATATCTGTTTCGCCCAACTGCTCCACAAGGCGCTGAGCATGCTGCCACGGCACATCCGGGTCTTGCATGCCTTGCAGGATGCGCACCGGACAACCAGGCGAAAAGCTCGCCAGCTCGAACGAATGAGTGCGCCCCTCTTCTATCAGCGCGCGGGTGATGGGGAGCGGGGCGTCATACTCTGATGGCGCCATGTACACGCCATCGCGTTCGATGGCTTCGCGGGCCTCAGGCGGCAGGTGCTTCCAAATGAGTTCTTCGGTCATGTCCCAGGCGGGGGCGATTAGCACCAGCGCCTTGATGCGCGCCGCATGATCTGGAGCATTCTGCTGAAGCGCGCGCGCCAACAGAAGCGCCAGCCAGCCGCCCATGCTGGAGCCAATAACGATTTGTGGCCCCGTGGTGAGCGTCGTGAAGGCGGCGAGACTGTCCGCCAGCCATTCGCCAATAGTGCCATCCTGAAAGCGGCCGCTGGACTGCCCATGACCGGAATAATCGAACCGCAAACACGACACGTCCCGCTCCGCCGCCCAGTTGGCGAGCCCCGTAGCCTTGCCGCCGGTCATATCGGAGGCGAAGCCGCCCATCCAGACGACGCCCGGCGCATCGCTATCAGGAACAGGGGCTTGCAGATAGGCGATTTTGCGGCTGCTTCCGTTTTCGCCTGCAACATCGAGGAATTGCGCTGACTGGCTCATGTCTATATTTATGCTCCGTGAAGCTCTAAGCTTTAAGTGTCCGCAATGTGCCATGGCTTCCCCGCCATGCCAATGTTAGAAAAACCATGCTAGAACAGCCTGTGATTTTGCAAGTCCTTCCGCATCTCGATACTGGCGGGGTGGAACGCACCGTTATTGAGGTGGCCGAAGCTGTAGTGAAGGCTGGGGGCGTGGCGCTTGTCGCGGCTGAGCCTGGCAGGTTGTCGGACGAGTTGGAAGCGGTTGGAGGCAAGCTCTTTCCCATTCCGGCGGCGACGAAAAACCCGCTGCAAATCTGGGCGAACATTTCCCGACTATCCGAGATCATCAAAGCGCATGGCGTGAGCCTCGTGCATGCGCGCAGCCGTGCGCCAGCATGGAGCGCTTATTATGCCGCGCGGCGGGCGGGTGTGCCGTTCGTGACGAGCTATCACGGCGTCTACACTCAGAAAAGCGCGCTGAAGGCTTGGTATAATAGCGTCATGGGGCGGGGCGATGTGGTGATCGCCAATTCACATTACACGGCGGGCGTTGTGCGTGCGCGTCATGGCGTGCCTGATGAGCGGCTGGTGGTGATCCACCGCGGCGTCGATCTGGAGCGATTCGATCCGCAAAATGTGGCGCCGGATCGCATGGCGGCTTTGCGCGCAGCCTGGGGCGTGGCGCCTGATGCGCGCTTGGTGATGATGGCCGGGCGGCTGACGCAATGGAAAGGCCAGCACACATTTATTGAAGCAGCGGCGCTCCTCGCCAAGCTTCCTGAGTTCAACGATGTGGCGTTTATTCTGGCGGGCGATGACCAGGGGCGCACGGCGTATTCGCAAGGCTTGCGCGAGCGCATCGAAGCGCTGGGGCTGACCGGGCGGGTGCATGTCGTTGGGCATTGCAGCGATATGGCGGCGGCTTTCCTTACCAGCACTGTGGCGGTTGTTCCCTCGGTTAAGCCAGAACCGTTCGGGCGCACGTCTATTGAGGCGCAAGCTGTGGGGTGTCCGGTGGCCGTGAGCGATATCGGCGCGTTACCGGAAACTTTCGCGAGCGGCAAAGACGGCGAAGGCCGACAAACCGGCTGGAGCTTTTCTGCTGGAGATGAAAACGCACTTGCGAAGAAAATCGAGATAATATTACATCTGAGTCCAGACGTTTATGCTGCAACTCGACAGGCTGCACGCGTTCATATTGCAGCGCACTTCTCGAAGACATCGTTACAAAGCAAAACTTTACGTGTTTATGATGGTTTACTCAGGTGTGGATTGGCCGAAGCCTTTATAAAGGGTTACGGCACTGTGGATTTTTTGCCATGCAATAATACAAACTTGATTTAGATTAGTTGAACTCCTATCTATTCACTTGACTTGTTTACTGGGATTATTAAAGCTGAAGTAGCTTGAATGTCAGTAGGGTTCTCTCCTGTTGTTGGTGCTCACAACGGGGGAGGGGATTTGTCGTAATAATAATGGAGAAAAGCCATCCGCAGGCCAATGAAAGCTGAGCCGGGGAAAGAAGGTCCCCGGATCAATAGCGCTATATTAGCAAAGGAAGTGCAACTCATCGACGAAAGCGGTGATAACCTCGGTCTGATGGGAAAACTTGATGCGCTTCAGCGCGCCGAAGAAGCCGGATTAGATCTTGTGGAAGTCGGAAATTCTAATCCGCCAGTCTGCAAAATCATGGATTTCGGCAAGTATAAATTCCAGGCGCAGAAAAAAGCATCCGAAGCCCGTAAGAAGCAAAAGAACGTCGAAATTAAAGAAGTCAAGCTGAGACCAAATATTGATTCGCATGACTATGACGTGAAAATGCGGGCTATGAAACGCTTTTTCGATGAAGGCGATAAAGTTAAGGTAACCCTGCGCTTCCGTGGGCGCGAAATGGCCCACCAGGATATCGGTATGCAACTTTTGCAGAAAGTGAAAGCTGACGCCGATAGCTACGCCAAGGTGGAATATGAGCCCCGGCTTGACGGCAAGCAAATGATTATGATCTTGGCGCCGCGATAAAAAATGACTGGTTGCGCATAAGGCATAACATTCGCAGCACATATGTGAACTGCGAGAGCTATGGTACGCCAACTTCAAAAAAAGCGCCGAGCCCCCCAAGCCCGACGGGGAAACTCGGCGTGCAAGGAGCCGTACATATCACTAAGCAATGCGCCGGGCAGAACTGTTTCTTGCTCGGCGCGTGCGATAAAACGAAAACAACAAACACAACACCCCAGTGTGTTGGAATGTGTAGATTTCCACTCAATCGCACTGGTAAAGATAGCATAAAAATACACAACGGGAAGCGGGAATTCCATCGGGGCGTCATTTCCAGGTCTTAAGCGGACGTTTATGCATAGCTGAAGAGAAGCAAACGCATAGCTGATGCGCAGCCGCCACTATCATGCGAAAAAGCCACAGCATTTGCCGTGATGGGACAACGAGCGAAACAGCTCCACCTTCTTTATTCTGGCATCTGGCTAATGTAGAGCTGATAACGTCAGCCGATTGACTGAAAATGCACACAAGATTTACGACAGAACCAGTTGCTTTCTGTCTTTGCAGTTACCGAAACACCCGCCGCAAGGCTGGCGCCAGCTCGGAATAATGGTCAATGATCACATCCGCCTCTAGTCTTGCCGCGTCTGCCTCATAGCCAAAACTTACTCCCACGAACGGCATTTTCGCGCTACGAGCGGCTTCCGCGTCTGGAACGCTGTCTCCCACCATTACCGCGCGCTCAGGATCGCCGCCCATCATTTCCAGCGCGCCCAGCAAGTGCCCCGGATGCGGCTTGCACACAGCGAACGTATCGCGCCCGGTAACAGCCTCGAATAACTCATCCAATTGCAATTCGCGCAAAAGATGAAGCGCCAGGTCTTCGCGCTTATTGGTGCATACGCCAAGTCTTGCGCCCTCTGCCCGCAGCGTTTTCGCCGCCTCAAGGAAGCCAGGAAACGCGCGGCTTTCATCTGACAGATGCTTCACATAATAATCGAGGAAGACATCGCGCATCTGTTCGATTTGCTCTGTGCCCGGTTTGGCTCCATGCGCGCCTAAACCAGCCATGATCATCGACACTGCGCCCACGCTGATCGCTGGGCGGATGATGTCGCCAGCAACAGGCTCCCAGCCGTACTGTTGGAGTGTGAAATTTGTAGCCTTGATCAAATCAGGGGCGCTATCGACCATAGTGCCGTCGAGATCAAAAAGAACTGTGGCGTTTTTCATCTTAGCCCTTTGTTGTGAAGCCCGCCCTCGCGCGCAAAGCGCAGCGGCTTATGGCATATATACCTTCTGCTGCCGGAATGGAATGACCCTAATTGCTACTACAGGTGTAAAGGCAGGCGCCGGAACAATTGATGAATATGCTAATGGATGCAAACGTATAGAACTTTATTCGTAAGCATGGCTGCCGAAATGTTTGTTGTACGCGCTATTGTTATTTTGCAATCATGCTGAAAGCTCTAAGCCCTGAAAGGGGGAACAATGCGTTGGATTATCGTCCTTTTGGTGGCAGCGTTTGTTGGGGCCACACCGGCACGTGCAGTTATGCTTGAACGCGGCGATCTATACACGAAGGCCGAACTTGAAAAAGATGCAGTGCGTTTGCGGGTCGCCGTTATTAAAATCTATGAAAAAGGCATCCGTCCAGTTCTAACGAGCGATGAAATTAATGTGATCGGTGGAGAAATCGGCTGGGATTTTCCATTGCCTGGCGACAACAACGTGCTGATGAATTTCTATTCCCTCCCACAGCGCGGACGCATTGTTCTGCCTATTCTCTCGCTTAAGGCGTTGGAAGATACCACCACGGCTTACGCCTGGCTCTTATACAACAAGAAGAATTTGGACAGCATTGATCTTTATTATTCGATGCTGCGTTATCGTGATCGGGAAGACTTCCCCGGCGGTAGGTATCCATCGATCCTGAAGGCGCTAGGCATTCCTGATAATGCGCTTAAGGACAAGCGCGTCGATGAGCTTTCGCTCAGCCTGCGGAACGAGGCCTTCGCTTTCATTATCGCGCATGAATTTGGGCACATACATTTCCAGCACCCCGCTATTGACGGGTTGACGGTGGAAAAAGTGCGCGCTGGCGAGATCGAAGCTGACAACTTTGCCTATAATGTTCTGGGCCGCTCCCAAACACCGGTGGTAGGCGCAGTGCTGTTTTTTCAGGCGCAGCTTTACAGCTTCACGCACCGCGCCGAATTTCCCACGCGGGAAAAGTGGGAAAACTATATGCGCAAGGTCATGACCCATCCGCTCGGCGTATACCGCATTTCCGCGATGGTCGACTATTTTGAAGGGCCCTTAGCGCGCAGCCGGTCAGGCGAGACGATGAAATGGCGGGAATTTGGAGCGATGGTTCGCCGAGTGCTACCTCTCATGGAAGATATTGAACTTTCTAAGTGCGTGATAAAAATAGCTAAAAATGCTGATATTTCGATCTTGCGTCAACACTCGCCTATGAGCCGCGCGTCCTATATGGAGATATGCCGCGGTTTGTAAGAAAGCAGTGGCGGACAGCAAGCCCGCCACAGCTCAGCGTAAATAACTATGATGCCTTCAGCCCGCGTTTTTCGATGAGCGCGTCAACTTCGGGCAAGCGTCCACGAAACGCCGTGTACGCCTCGGCGGGGTCCATGCCGCCGCCGGACGAATAGATGAAGCGGTGGAGTTTTTCTGCCGTCTCGGTGTGGAAAACGTCGCCAGCTTCCTCAAACGCGTGGAAAGCGTCGGCGTCCATTACCTCAGCCCACAGATAGCTGTAATATCCGGCTGCGTATCCTTCCATCATGAACAGATGCAGGAAATGCGCAGGCCGGTGACGCAGAGCGATTTCCGGCGGCGCTTGGAGCCGCTCGCGCGTTTTGGCTTCGGTGGCGTCCACATCTACATCAGCGTCGGGGCGGGCGTTCTCGTGCAAATCCAGATCGACAATCGCTGATGTGAGATATTCCACCGTAGCGTGACCCTGGTTGAAGTTGCGCGCGGCCAAAAGACGGTCAACGAGGGCTTGCGGCATCGGTTCGCCGGTCTCGGTGTGGATGGCGTAGCGGCTAAGGATTTCCGGCGTGAGCAGCCAATGTTCGTAAAGCTGCGAGGGCAGCTCCACGAAATCGCGTTTCACTCCCGTTCCGGAAACGGATGGATAGGTTACATCAGATAGAAGCCCATGCAGTCCATGCCCGAACTCGTGGAACAGCGTGCGCGCATCATCCAAGCTGAGGAGCACGGGTTCACCGGGGGCGCCCTTCACCAAGTTCAGCACATTGACGACAATGGGCAGCACTTCGCCGTCAAGCCGCTCCTGGTCGCGGAAGTTGTTCATCCACGCGCCGCTCTGTTTGGAGGGCCGTGCGAAATAATCGCCAAGGAACAGTCCCCTAACTTGGCCGTCGCGGCCCAGCATTTCCCAAACGCGCACGTCGGGATGATAGATAGGCAGATCAGTGCGCTCGCGGAAGGTAACGCCGAACAACGCCCGCGCCGTTTCAAAAGCGGCTTCGATCATGCGGTTTAGCTCGAAATATGGCTTGGTTTCGGCCTCGTCGAGATCATAGCGGCTTTTTCGCACTTTCTCTGCGTAGTAGCGCCAATCCCATGGGGCGATGTCGAAGTTTTCGCCTTCCGCGCGGATCGCCTCAGCAAGCGCCTCGCGTTCTCTAGCGGCGCGAGCGCTTGCTGGTTCCCATACCGCCATCAACAAGTCGCGGACGGCGGGAGCGTTTTTCGCCATGGTGTCGTCTAGCTTGAAGTCGGCGAAATTGGCAAAACCGAGAAGCTGGGCGCGCTCAGCCCGCAGACGCAGCAATTCGGTGATGATGGCGCGGTTGTCGGTGTCGCCGCCATTGCTTCCGCGTGAGATCCAGGCTTTGAAGGCTTTTTCGCGCAAATCGCGCCGCGCGGAAAGATGCAAGAACGGCTCTACGCTGGAGCGCGACAGGGTGATAGCGTATTTTCCATCATGGCCGCGCTCGGTAGCTGTAGCCGCCGCCGCCGCACGGAAAAAATCGGGCAGCCCCTCCAGATCAGCCTCTTCTTCCAGCAAGAGCAAATAGCTACTTTCATCGGCCATCACGTTCTGACCAAATTGCGTCCCCAGTTCGGCTTGACGCTGGCTGATTTCAGCCATGCGCTTGCGCCCCTGTTCGTCCAGAGCTACGCCCGCGCGCACAAAATGGCGGTGATGCTTTTCCAATACGCGGCGTTGCTCGCCCGTAAGGTCATCCGTTTCGCGGGTTTTGTAGAGTGCGTCCACTCTGGCGAACAGTGCAGCGTTGGTAAAAATTGCTTGGTAATGCGAGGCAAAACGCGGAGCGATGTCACGCTCGACCTCGCGCAATTCAGGTGAGGAATCCGCATGAACGAGGTTGAAAAACACACTTGCCACGCGCCGCAAAAGGCGTCCGCTGCGCTCCAGCGCATCTATGGTGTTGGCGAAGCTGGGCGGGGCTGTCTCTGCGGCGAGTTGCGCGATTTCTGCGTTGTGGGCAGCAAAAGCAGCCTCAAACGCCGGACGGTAATGCTCAGGCTGGATGTCGGAAAAAGGCGGCAATTCGTAAGGCGTGGTCCAATCGCTCAGAAGCGGGTTTTCGTGAAGAGACATGCGTATTCCTGTTGTTATCCTAAGAAGGGTATAAAGCTTACATAGACCTATAGCAGAGTTATTCATCCATAAACGTATTCACATTTATGTTTTGCGGCTTTTGCCGTGAATATGGTCCACTGTTTTGCAGCAAGGGCTTTATGTCGCCTCTGAGCGCTGGTATACCGCTCATCAGATGAAGCTGTGAGGTCGATATCATCATGAGAATAGCCATTGTAGGCGCTGCCGGGCGGATGGGGAAAGCTCTTGCTCGCCTGGTTCATGAAACGCCGGGCGTCGAATTATCGGGCGGAACGGAGCCGCCGGGGGCGCCCGCTATCGGGGCCGATGTCGGCGAGATTGCGGGGCTGGGACACTTGGGCGCCGCCATCACCGCCGACGCGCTGGAGTTGTTCAAACGCTCCGATGGCGTGCTAGACTTCACCACACCGGATGCGAGCGTTGCGCATGCTGGGTTTGCCGCCGAGGCGGGCATCGTGCATGTCATCGGCACAACCGGATTTCAGCAACACCACGAAGACGCCATCGCGAGCGCCGCGCAAAAGACAGTAATCGTCAAAGCGGGCAACATGAGCCTGGGCGTTAATCTGCTCGCCGTGATGGTGAAACGCGCCGCCGCCGCGCTCGGGCCTGAATTCGACATCGAAATCTTGGAAATGCATCACCGCATGAAGGTTGATGCGCCGTCCGGCACTGCGTTGCTCTTGGGACAGGCCGCCGCTGAGGGCCGCGATATCGCGCTGGCAGACCATTCCGTGCGCGTGCGTGACGGCCATACAGGCGCGCGGGGCAAGGGCGACATCGGCTTTGCCACGCTGCGCGGCGGCGATGTGGTGGGCGAGCATACGGTGATGTTCGCGGGCCTCGGCGAGCGCGTGGAATTCACCCACAAAGCCAGCGACCGCCAGATCTTTGCGCGCGGAGCCGTTACGGCGGCGCGTTGGGGGCACGGCAAAGCGCCCGGGCTCTATTCGATGCAAGATGTTTTAGGGCTTTAAAGCTTCGATCGTTTTACTTGTAACAACGGAAAACACACTCATGAGCAACATACTGGTATTGGTCCGCCACGGCGAAAGTGAATGGAACAAGCAAAATCTCTTCACCGGCTGGCGCGATGTGGACCTTTCGGAAAAAGGCGTCGAAGAAGCTATGCGCGCCGGTCGGCTGTTAAAAGCTGAGGGGACGCAATTCGATGTCGCCTATACCAGCGCGCTGAAACGCGCCCAGCGCACGCTTGAACTCATCCTTACCGAGACCGGGCAGACCGACCTGACAACCCACAAAGACCAGGCGCTCAACGAACGCGATTACGGCGATCTGGTGGGCCTCAACAAGGATGACGCCCGCAAACGCTGGGGCGACGAGCAGGTGCACATCTGGCGGCGTTCTTTTGATGTGCCCCCTCCCGGCGGCGAAAGCCTGAAGGATACTGCCGCGCGCGTGTTGCCCTATTTCGAGGCGCACATTATGCCTGATGTCAAGGCGGGCAAGAACGTCATCGTTTCCGCACACGGCAATTCGCTGCGCGCGCTGGTGATGCAGCTCGACAAGCTCAGCCGCGAAGAAGTGCTACAGCTCAATCTGGCCACTGGCGCGCCGATCATCTATCGGCTGAACGCAGATGGTTCGGTGGCTGAGAAACGCGATCTCGCGGGTTAACGCGGCCTCGATTTACAGACGCGCCAAGTCGCGCAAACCTTCGCGATAGGTGGGAAATTGAAGCGCCACGCCCAGCATCTGCTTGATGCGGGCGTTGCGTATACGCTTGTTCTCCGCGTAAAAGCTCTGCGCCATTGGGGACATGCTTTTGCGCGCTTCATCCCATGGGATCAGCGGCGGCGGTGCCTGCCCTAAGAGTTCCGCCGCAAACGCGCTCACATCTTGCGGCGGCGCGGGTTCGTCATCCGTCACGTTGAAGACGCCAGGGGCGGCGTGTCCAGCGTGAATGCCCGCTTCCACCACGCTCGCGATGTCTTCCACATGGATGCGGTTGAAAACCTGGTCCGGCTTGAGGATGCGTCGCTCGCGTCCTTGCCGAAGCTTCTCCAACGCGTTGCGGCCAGGGCCATAAATTCCCGCCAGTCGAAAGATTTGCAGCGTGATGCGGTGGGCTTCAGCGAAGTTATGCCAGGCTTGTTCTGCTGCTAGCCGCATGTGGCTGCGCTCCGAGGTGGGGGCAGGGGAGGTGGTTTCGTCCACCCATTCGCCGCCGCGGTCTCCGTACACGCCTATTGTGGAGAGATAGCCTAGCCACACAAGCCCCGGCGCGCGCGTCAAGTCATTGTTGTGGTGGCGTAATACGGGGTCGCCCTCAGTGCCCGGCGGGGCGGAAATCAGCACATGCGTGGCTTCGGCAATGGCGGCGGCAAGCTCAGGCGATGGAGCGTCGCCGTAAAAAGGAATGGCTTCGTAGCCGCTGGCGGTGATCGCTTCCAGCTCTTCGCGCCTGCGCGCGCTGCCGATAATGCGCCAGCCTTGGCGCTTCATGCGCGGCGCCAGCGTTTTTGCAGAATATCCGAGCCCAATAGCTAATAGTACGCTCATGGCAGCCTCTCAAATTTCACGGAGCCACTCGTCGCGCACGTCTTCATCTGTCTCGTTGGGCAGATGCGCCGCGCGCAGAGCTTCTACCGCGCGTTTGTCCCGCTCTAACTGACGCAACGCCCACACAGCCATGGCGCGTACGAGCGGGCTGGGGT
>JARRLC010000058.1:0-14364 GCA_037387425.1 Alphaproteobacteria bacterium | reverse complement strand
TTCAAAATGGAGTCGATGGAACACGATCCTTCCGAAAGTGAACCGCCCCGGGATTGTCGGAGGCTCCTACTCTTGAGAGGATGGAGCGATGACGAACAATCCCGGCGCGGTTCACTTCAAATCACTGCGGCACGTCCAGAAATTCCTATCGATCCACAACCAGATCGCCAATCTTTTCCACTGCCCATGCAACACTCTTTCAGCTATCAACCATCGCGCCGCACGCGCTAAGGCATTTGCGGCCTGGGCTGAGATCGCAGCCGCACCGATTGCCGCATAACCAGACAGGAAGCCGTCTGCCCTCTCGGTGCGTCTTCGTGGTGGTTAACTTGACGATGCCGTGGCGGGCCAAACGGAACAGCCCCTGAGATTCTAGAATTTGCGGGAGACAATTACTTCGTATACTGTTTGCTTATGCCTTGCTACCGACGCGTTTTGTCTCTTCCGTGACACTTCCCGCCAGCGCTCTATTCAAAGGCAGGCGCGCCATATCCGTCCGGTTACGGAATGTGAGCTGAATTACCAATCCCGGCCCGTTATCGCCAAGCGAAATGACAATCCCATGCAAAGTTGCGATGGAGCGGACGAGCGCCAACCCCAGCCCGCTGCCGGGAGTCTTACGGCGTTGCTCAAGACGATAGAATGGCTGAAAGATCTTCTTTCTGTGTTCGGGGGGAATGCCTGGGCCGTTATCGGCCAAACGCACGTTCACAGCGCCATCGAACATACCTGCCCACAAAGTGATGGACGCACCATTCGGGCAGTGGTTGATCGCATTCTCAACAAGATTGACGAGCATTTGCGCCAAAAGCTCCCGGTGACCGCGAACTTGAAGCCCCGGCGCGATGTTCGCACTAAACATCTGCCCTTTTTCAGCAACGACGGCTTGATAACTGTCCACCAGTTGCCCCGTCAGCTCAGACATATCGACCACTGCGAAGCGCTTGCGCAGATCGAGCGCGCTGATCTGGCCTATCTGCAAAAGGGCATCGAAGGTTTTCAGTATCTGGTCGGTCTCACCCTGCGCCTTATCAAGTGCGACAAGGCACGTTTCGACCGTCGGATCCCCAGTTTGTGCGCGCTCAAGACGCTGGCGCAAACGGCCAAGCGGGGTTCGCAAATCGTGCGCGATGTCAGTTGAGACCTGCCTCATCGCCCCCATCAGTTCCTCAATGCGGCCAAGCATGTCATTGATGCTGAGCGAAAGCTGGTCAAATTCGTCGTGGCTGCCCCGGATAGTCAAGCGCTGGGACAGATCGCCCGCCATGATCCGCCGGGTCGTGTTATGGATTGCTGAAACACGGGCAAGCGTCGCGCGGCTTAGCAGCAGACTTCCGCCGAGGGCTAGCACCACCACCAACGCCAAAGAACTGATCAACGATCGAACGAGAATGCGGCGGAGATCGGCAGATTGGTCCGTGCCTGCCCCTACAACCATCAGACCGCCGTTGCTAAGACGCGTACCGAACATCACCAGTTCCGACACGCCATTGTCTTCGGGGTCCACGATGTTGCTCTTGACCGCAACCTCGTTCCAGCCTTCATGCAGCATACTGACAGGCATATTGCCGACAATCTCGCTGCCATGTCGGTCTACGAGAGCATATAGGAATGTGCCCGTGCCCGGCGCATTTGAACGCGCCTGCATCATCGCCATCAACTCGGGAGCCCCTTGACCGCTGAAAATGCGTTGCAGAACCTGGGTTTCCGTCGTGATCTGATTGCGCAGAGTTTTTTTGAATTCCCGCGAGGCGCCAATGTAAACGTACAACAGGGTAATGATCAGCGAAATTATGAAGATCAGCCCATGCAGAAGCGAAACGCGAAACGGCGTGCTGCGAAGGAAATTCCGGATCATTTGCCTGCGTCCACTGGTTCGAGGATGTAGCCCGAACCGCGCAGTGTATGCAGCAAGGGCTGATCGAATGGCCGGTCGATCTTGTTGCGCAGGCGCGAGATGTTCGCCTCCACTACTTTCGTTTTGGGGTCGAAATGGAAATCCCAAACCCGGTCCAGAAGCATGGTCCGTGTCACCACACGCCCCTTGTTGCGGATCAGATATTCGAGGATACGGAATTCCAGCGGTTGCAGATCGATTTCCTGCCCCGAACGTGTGACCCGCCGCCGGAGCAAATCCATTTCCAGGTCGCCCACGCGCAATATGGTCTCGGTCTGCATAACGGGCGGACGACGCCCAAGTGCATAGACCCGCGCGCGCAGTTCAGAGAACGCAAAAGGCTTGATGAGATAGTCGTCGCCTCCCGCCTCGAAGCCTTCAACGCGGTCATCGATGCTGCTCATGGTGGTCAGGAAGATAACTGGCGCGGTGCCACCGTTGGCGCGGAAAGTATGCACGACATTGAGGCCATCCATGTCTGGCAGCCTGCGGTCCACGATCAGGATGTCGTGCGTCAGCCCCGAGGCGAGAATGATGGCGTCCTGGCCGTTCGTGGCGATCTCGACGATATGGCCCTCCTGTCTGAACCCGACGGCGACATAGTCGGCCATCTCGGCATCATCCTCGATCAGCAAGACCTTCATTTGTCATTTCCTTGCTTTTTAAGAAGAACTTGCGTTGCTTCCCCTACGGTTTCGCTCACGCTGTAGCAGCTCATGCCACAGACAGACGAATGACGCCATCCCCTCACGCTTCGCCACACACAAAAACGTATTAGCATAACTTATTGATTTTAAATGGATTTAATGATTTTGCCATAATGCTGCCGTCAGGGTTACAAAAATGTATCCAAATGCCGAACGGCCCACAACCTTCATCCCATACTTCTTATTCCAACGCGCCTTGCATCGAAGTGGCGTAACACCGGCTTCTTGCAAATACGTGATCTGCTGCCAAGCAACACGGGGATGACAACAGCATGAAACTCGTCCACCTCTCGTCCAGCCACCCGCTGAGACCGATGACTTCGCTTTTTATTCGCACAGCCTACCTCGAACACTATTCCGCACAGATTACAAAGCTTCCGCAAAACATCGTTGCGCTCATCGATGCGCAAAACCGGGTCCATAGTGCGGCGGGTCTTCGGGATTGCTCCGAACCATATTTTTCAGAACTTTATCTCGACGCGCCTATCGAGCAAGTGATCGGCCGTATCGCCAACCGGCCAGTCAAGCGCAAAGAAATCGTAGAAGTTTCGAGCCTTGCCAGCCGAACGCCTGCCGTCTCGGTTCAATTCATGCGCGATCTCATTCTTTATGGCGACACGCTCGGTTTCAATTGGGCGTTTTTTACCGTAACCAGCCGTCTTGAAAAGCTTCTACGTCGCATCGGCTTGCCATTTACCATTCTTGGCGCCGCTAGCAGAACGCGCGTTCCCAATCCCGAAAAGTGGGGCACGTATTACGACACCAATCCGGTGGTGATGGCCATAGGGAGGGATGACCTCGCGCCCTTCCTCATAGCCGAGCCTGCCGCAGAGTTCACGAAAGGAGCACGCGCGCATGGCTGATCTCGCTCATTGTCTTCTGCATCATGCCGAGCAGGATGCCCACCGCCCAGCCATGAGCGACAGCCATAGCACGGTGACGCGCGGGGAACTTGCTGCGTGGGTTGCTGGTGCGGCGGCGGCTCTTGGCGACAGCCCGGAAACCATCGGTATTTTAGGAGAAAATGGCGTCGAGTGGGCCGTTGCGTTCCTTGCCGCTGCTATAGCGGGCAAAACCATCGTACCTGTACCGAAGTTTTTCAGCGACGCCCAGCGCGCGCATTTGCTCCGCGACGCGAAAGTCGAGCGCATCATCGCAACAGGCTCCCGCAGCAGCGACGCCCACAGCCTGTCCGTGCCCATAGAGCCGTTACCCCAGCAACGTGCTGCGTCGTTCCCCGAACCGGCGCGCGAGGGTGGAATAATCATTTATACATCGGGTTCAACCGGCAATCCTAAAGGAGTTCGCCTGATGAGCGGGCAGGCGCTATGGACCGCCGGCGCGCTGGCCGAAGTGACGGGCGCCACCGCAGAGGATCGGTATCTCTCGGTGCTTCCCTTGCCGATGCTCCTGGAAATCATCTGCGCGATCATCACGCCTGTCCTTATAGGCGGTACAGTGCATTTCGATGCCACTATCGCCGCGAATACCGGTATCGGCGCCGCGAGTAACATTGCCGAAGCTTTCGCTCGTGCGCAGCCGACCACCAGCGTGCTCGTGCCGCAACTGCTCGCGCTCTACGTCGGACAATTAATGGAGGCGGGACAACGTCCACCGGAAAGCCTCCGCTTTGTCGCGGTTGGCGGCGCGCCTTTGCCTGCAACACTCGGCGCAGCGGCCGCAAAGTTGGGGCTGCCCGTTTTCGAAGGCTACGGCCTGTCGGAATGCGCCTCGGTCGTCGCGGTGAATCGGCCAGGAGCGTCTCGCGCGGGCACTGTGGGGCAGCCGCTGCCCGGTCTTCGCGTCGAAATTGAGAACGGTGAGATTGTGCTCGAAGGTCCGCCGGTCATGGATGGCTATCTTCACCGCGATGCCGCGCCGCGCCGCAGGCGGACCGGCGATATGGGACAAATCGATGCCGACGGTTATCTGACGATTTACGGGCGCAAGGACAACCTTATCGTCACGCCCTACGGTCGCAATGTGAACCCGGAGTGGATCGAAACCATGCTGCTCGGCGATCCACGGATCGGTGCCGCAGTGCTCTGCCAACACGGCGGCACCGGCGAGTTGATAATGCTTCTGATACCGTCGCGTGTCGGTGAACCATGGTTCCGGAACGCTTCGGATGAAGATTTCGTGCAACTGGTAACGCAAGCTTGCCGGAGTGCACCGGATTACGCCCGGCCTCAAATCGTACGGACCCTATCACGCGAAACGGCCGCCTCTCACGCCTTGTTCACC
The DNA here is from genome assembly GCA_037387425.1 of Alphaproteobacteria bacterium. Lineage (GTDB taxonomy): Bacteria > Pseudomonadota > Alphaproteobacteria > Rhizobiales > Rhodomicrobiaceae > JARRLC01. The sequence continues at coordinate 9,516 of JARRLC010000058.1, read as the reverse complement.
GCGAACGGACGGATCAGACGTGCAGAAATTGCCCGTTTTCTGAGCGTCCCCGCCAAGTCCGTCCTATCCGCCGAAATTTGAAAATCAAGGAGGCTTAGATATGAACACCTATGAGCAGCTCTGTTTGGAAACCTCAGAAGACCGCAATCGCTTTCTGGCTATTCCGCTCGTGATGCAGGCCCTCGCTGCTGGCGGTTCCCGAGAGCTGTATCTCGACTTCCTCGCCCAGGCTTATCACCACGTCAAGCATACGTTCCCGCTGCTTTCCCTAGCCGCAGCTCTGACAACCGATGAACGCTATCAGGACGCTCTTTTCGAATACATGAAAGAGGAACGCGGCCACGATAAGTGGATACTGGACGATATCCGCGCCATGGGAGGCGCTGCGGATGCCGTGGCCCGCTCGTTGCCGAGTTTGCCCTGCCAAACAATGGTCGGTTACGCCTATTACTGCATCCAATGGATCAGCCCCTATGCCATCCTCGGCATGGTGCATGTTCTTGAAGGCTTGTCGGTTATGCTGGCGCATCAGGTCGCTGGGGCAGTGCAACAGTCCCTGGGGACCGCCGACAATACGGGCTTTTCTTACCTCAAGTCGCACGGCTCTCTCGACGTTGAACATGTTGAACTTTTCAAAAACCTGATCAACGGTTTTGATGACCGCAAAATACGTGACGATATCATTCAGACAACGAAAGTGATGTATCGCCTTTACGGCGCGATTTTCGAAGACATCGGCATGCGCCACGCGGTGATCGCCCATGCAGCTTGAGCGAAAACGCGTCATCATCACCGGCGGCAGCTCGGGCATTGGTCAAGCGCTCGCCATGGAAGCCGCAGCGCGCGGCGCGCATCTTCTGCTGGTAGGGCGTCGGCGTGAGGCGCTTGAGCGAACACTCGCCCAACTACCTGGCACTGGCCATATGGCTGTGGCGGCCGATGTAACGAGGCCAGAGGATCGAGCGAGGTTGATGGCATTGGTCCGCCAAAGTTGGGGCGGTTTGGATATTCTCGTCAACAATGCCGGTGTTGTTCCCGTCGGACCTATCTTGAAAACATCGGATGCCGATTTAGAAACCACCGTGTTGACGAATCTTGTCGCGCCGATAACGCTTTGCCGGGAGGCGATACCGCTTCTACTACGGGGACAGCGACCACGCATCGTGAATATCGGCTCGGTGCTCGGCGACATCCCTTATCCGCTGTTCGCGACCTATTCAGCAACCAAATCCGGTCTGCGCGGCTTTTCCATCGCGCTCCGCCGTGAGCTGGCCCCTATGGGCATCGGTGTGACTTATGCCGCGCCACGAGCTACACGCACGGCGGCATCGGCGTCGCTGGTCTCGCTCATCAAGCCGTTCAACATGACGCTTGATGCGCCGCAGAAGGTGGCAAAGCTCGTCTGGGGCGCCGTCATGCGTGAGGCGAACAGCGTATACCCGAAAGGACCAGAGCGCCTGTTTGTGCTTTTGCAGCGCCTCATTCCCCATCTCGTGGACAAATCCATCGCCAAACAGCTTTCCCGCGTTGGCGTAAGATAAGTACTTGGACGAAACGATAAAAGGAGGAAACTATGCGATCAATCTTGCGAACCATGACAATAGCAGCAGCAGGTCTCGCTTTGAGTGTTGCAGCATCGACAGCAACACGTGCTGCGAGCAACACAGCATTTGACAAAGAAATTCTATCTATCGCCGAAGAGTGGGCGACGATCAAATATACGAGCAAAAGTTCGGACCAACTTCATGTGGGGATGGATAAGCTTGGCTCCAAAGCTGATAACTTGGTGAAACGTTACCCAGATCATGTTGAGGCGATGATTTGGGATGGCATCATCACCAGCGAACGTGCCTCGCTGACATGGGGGCTCACCGCTCTCAATCTGGCGACGCGTGAGCGTGACATGCTGATTGAGGCAGAGAAGCTCGACCCCAAGGCGCTTGATGCAGGGGCGCCGACCAGCCTCGGCGTTCTGTACTACCGCGTGCCCGGTTTCCCAATTGGTTGGGGTGATAACAGCAAGGCCCGCGCGCTCCTCACAGAGGCGGTCCAAAATGCCCCCAACGGACGTGATGCACACTATTTCTATGCAGACTTTCTGTATGAGCAGGGTGAATACGCCAAGGCCGAGAAAATATTGATCAAAGCTCTTGCGCTGCCGCCTCATCCTGAGCGTCCGGTCTGGGACAAGTATTTCCCTTTGGTCATGAAAAACCTTCTCGCGCGCGTTCGTAACAAAATGTAGTGGCGACGCTACACGCCCCTATCCGCGACGCTTGTGCTGAATGGAGACATAAATGCCCGTATCGGCTGACTTCTGGGAAGGGATCGGACGCCAACTTCGGTGTCCCACGGGACGCGCCGGATGGCTGATCGGGCATTTGATGTCCCTTATCAACAAGCAACCGAACCAGCTCGCAATTGAAGCGCTCGCCGTGTCCCCGTCTGATACCATATTGGAGTTGGGTTTCGGTTCTGGCAGAAGCATCAAGGCGTTAACCGCCTTGGCGTCTCGGGGCGAAGTGCTGGGGATCGATCAGTCGCCGGAAATGCTGACGCTTGCCTCGCGTGCCAACCAGCGCGCTATCGGCGCAGGGCGCGTGGCTCTGCGTTTGGGGCGGTTTGACGCGCTACCGTGGCCCTCCGAAACGGTTGACAAGATACTGGCGGTAAACGTCGCCTATTTTTTCGGTACGACCGGGGATGAATTTCGCGAGGTAAGACGCGTGCTGCGTCCCGGCGGTATGATCGCAATTTACGCAACCGATCGCTCCACGATGGCAAAGTGGAAATTTGCCGGTCTCGAAACGCATTCACATATTGATGAAGCAACGTTGCGGGCAATGGCGGTATGCGGCGGTTTTGACCCGGTAGAAGTGTCGGTCAAAACCGTAAGCTTACCTTTCGGCATCAACGGGATACTCGCCATTCTCTGTAAACGCAAAGCCGTCGAGCCCCACTACCACCGAATGACGAGCGCTTGGATTAACGTTGCCACTTCCCTCGCAACTCCCCTGAGTCATGAAGATCGTTCCGGTCAATATCAGCTCTTATTAAAATAACAGCTACAAATTTTACTCTGTCATACGGCTCCATTTTACTCCACCGTTGACAACGCGCCGGCGCACATCTCTTGAGTAAGGACGCAATTCTTCCAAGAGCCGTTAACTTGACGATGTCTCTTGGCGTCATCTGGTATTGCGGTTTCCTACGGCAGCCGTTCCATCATCTTCGACCTTGGCGGGCTGAACGGCAACCGTCATCTAAAGATTAAAAGCCATGATCAGCGCTCCTAGGGGAAATTCAACGCCGCCAACGGCGCGAATGATATAGTAGGGGTGCAAGGCTTCTACGGTATCGATAAACTGATATAGCAGCAGGCCGTTATTGTCGTGAGCCCCCAACATCAGGCTCTGCATTTACCCTGAAGGGGAAGAGGCGGACGCGCAAAAAAACTTAACGATAGGGCTGTGGGCGTTCGTAGCTCGCTGGCACCAAAATATCGGAACCATACTATCAAAACTTACTTCACGGATTTCTGCTTTCCGTCATGGGATGCGCGAGCGGCGCGAAGGATGCCCTATATAGCAATTGGCAACACAGCAGAACCAGCGGCCGCAGTTGAAGAAATTTCGACCGTGTTCTTTATCTGCTTCAAAGGGCCGCTTCCGACCCAGCGCGTCGATTTTGTTTTCCCTCATTACATCGGATCGCACATAGCAGCCGTTGAGTACTAAAGTACTTCAGCTTCGAATTGCACCCCACCTTGCATCGCGTAGGTCGTTTGCTGGTGTTGGCGTTTCACGGCTGAGCGGCTCTTGCTAAGGGATGAGTAGCCGCCTAAGAGCTCTTTCGAATACCCCTTAATTGTCGAGTTCTATGTAGGAAAACGCGGGACTAGCCATTACTCAGACGACAAACAACCATTGGTCAAAACAGGAAGTTGATACCCTACGTCCGCACGAATTGTAATTCGACACGGATGCGTGTTTGTCGCTGTATGAACCCAAAACGCATGATCAGGCATCCATTTTTTCGTCGCTCCCGCGAAGAAGGTAGCTGGTTGGGAACAGTTCACCGTTGCAGAGACGCGTGCAGCGGATGTCCGGCTGGAACCGGGCGGGAACTTCACTCCATTACCTGAAAAGTCAGCCCTGCGCGCTTTTGCAGCACCTCAAGCAACTGATCGCCCAGCAGCGTGGCCGGCGTCCAGAACCCTCCCGCATTCGTCGCGCCGCCGCCTCGCGCCAGGAGTGCTCCGGTCTCCGCCAGTATCTTCGATGTCGAACCATAACCAGGGTCAGCATCGCCGGTAACTTTTACGCGAAGCGTCTGTCCGTCTTCGAGCAGCCCTAAAAAGCGTAAATCGTAGAAGCCTTTCTTCTGTGCCTCCGGCGATGGCCCCTGGCCCGGCGCTGGCACAACAAAGCGCCTTAGAAACCAGCGCGTTGGCGAAAGTGCAGACATCGTCATAAATCCGATCAGCGCTCCGGCAATTGAGAAGGCTTTCATGCGGCCGCGCAAGCCTTGGCCGGTGAGCACAGCCTCATCATAACGGAAATCCGGGCCGTAGATGCTGCCCAGCACGGCGTTGGAACGGTGCACGACCCGCGTATTGATGCCAGCCATGATGAACGGCGCGAGCCAGGATTGGAACGCTGCATCATACTGCGGGCGGCTGAGATTTTCCTGCCGGATAGTGGGGCGTTGATCCGGAGGGCATAGGAGATAGGGGTTTTGGAGATCACGCCTCAGCGCTAGATCGGCGGCGGCCTCTTTCGCAACGTTCATGATGCTTGCCGCTGTTCCGCCGGAGATGCCACCGCGCATGGCCTTCACACGCATCAAGATGCGCGTGAAATAGCGCCCGAAGCGCTCCAGCGCCTCTCTTTGCAGAAAATGAACGCCGAGATCCGAGGGGATGGAATCGAAGCCGCAGCAGTTGACGATGCGCGCACCCGTTGCCGCCGCTGTACTTTCATAGCGATCGATCATGCGCCGTACCCAATGAACTTCCCCTGCCAGATCGCAATAATCTGTCCCCGTCTCCGCGCACACCTTGACGAGAGGCTCGCCATAAAGCGCGTAAGGCCCAACCGTGGAGATCACGACGCGGGTTTGAGCACAGATGGAGGCGAGCGCTTGCTCATCGGTTGCATCCGCGATGATAAGCGGAATGTCAGCGGCGCTGGGAAGTTGCTGGCGGAGTTCTTCCAGTTTGCCTGGCGAACGGCCCGCCGCGGCCCATTTCAGCCCGGTGGGGCCAGACGCCCCAGCAAGGTGACGGCAGACGAGCCGCCCGACAAAGCTTGTGGCTCCGAAAACCACCACGTCGTAAGGCATGGCATTCATCTGGTGCGCTCCTTATTGCTTGCTGGCATTCGGTGCTCGTTCCCGGTTCGTTAAGAAACAGCAGCGGACAATCGCGTAAAATTGACGAACCTTGTCCACGGATATGTTGACGGCTCTTCAACAGTTGGCCTGAAGACCACATTTATGAATTTATGCCATAGTCGATTGGGAAGTCACGCTGCGCCTAGAGCATTTTCAGCAAAAGTTGCAGACTTTTGCGCTCGTGAAAATGCGATAAAATAGGAGGTTAGAGCATTTTCCGATCCAATTAGGTCGGAAAACGCTCTAATGGGATACCGCCATGCACACTGCGTCCCCCCTTCAACAGCCGCCCGTTTTTGATGCGGCCTACATCGCCGATGAGCAAGCTCTGGCCGCCGCTTTTCTCGATGCCGCACCACTTTCGCCACAGCGCGAGCAGGCCATTGATGCACGCGCGTCGGATTTGATCGGCGCCGTCCGGGCTACATCTGGCGGCATTGGCGGGGTTGAGGAACTGCTTTACGAATATTCGCTCTCAACCGGCGAGGGACTGGCGCTGATGGTGCTGGCGGAAGCGTTGCTGCGCATACCAGATGCGGAAACAACCGAGCGTCTCATCGAGGATAAGCTGGGACAAGGCGATTTCCTCCATCACGAACGCAAATCGCACGCACTGATTGTGAATGCATCGTCTGCGGCGCTTGGCATGTCGGCATGGTTGATAAGGCCGGGTGAGACCCCGGATAGTATCCTCGGTCAACTCGCCAAGCGTATCGGTCTGCCCGCGCTGAGTATGGCGACACGGCAGGCGATGCGGGTGTTGGGCCATCATTTCGTGCTTGCTGAAACCATCAGCGAGGCGATCGCCAGAACTCGGAACCATACAGCAGCACGTTATCGCTATTCTTTCGACATGCTGGGGGAAGGCGCGCGGACTGAAGCTGACGCGGAGCGTTATTTCGCTTCTTATGCCGAGGCTATCGATGCAATCGGACGGCAGGCGGACGATAAAGCGTTTCTGGACCGGCCTGGCATATCGGTGAAGCTATCGGCGTTGCACCCGCGCTTTGAGGCCATCAGCCGCGAGCGGGTTTTGCGCGAAATGGTACCGCGGCTCGGCGAGTTGGCGCGTAAGGCGAAGCAACATGGCATTACATTCACTGTAGACGCCGAGGAAGCCGACCGGCTGGAATTGTCGCTAGAGGTTATCGGCGCAGTATTCGCGGATACGGCGCTTGAGGGATGGGACGGCTTTGGCTTCGCGGTGCAGGCCTATCAACCGCGAGCCGGGGCGGTGATCGCCTGGGCCGCTGACCTCGCCGCGCATTACCGGCGCCCTATGATGCTGCGGCTGGTGAAAGGCGCTTATTGGGACACAGAGATCAAACGCGCACAGGAACGGGGGCTTGACGGCTATCCCGTTTTTACGCGTAAGTGCATGACTGATCTCAATTATATCGCTTGCGCCAAACAAATTCTGGCGGCGCGCCCCCACCTTTATCCGCAATTCGCAACCCATAACGCGCTGACCGTGGCAACGCTGATCGAATGCGCTGGCGGCGTTGACGGTTACGAATTCCAGCGTCTCCATGGCATGGGCGGGGAACTCTACGAAAGGCTGTTGGAGACGCTCCCTGGGGTAGCATGCCGGATTTACGCACCGGTTGGCGGGCATCGCGATTTGCTGGCTTATCTGGTGCGGCGCCTCTTGGAGAACGGCGCGAACTCGTCCTTCGTGTCGGCGGTGAGCGACCCGGATGTGCCGGTTGAGGCGTTGCTGAAGCGTCCGGCGGCGATCCTTGGCGCGTCGGAGGCCGCACGGCATCCACGCATCCCGTTGCCGCTTGCGCTCTATGGCGAGGCGCGGAAAAATTCTTGCGGGGTGGAATTCGGCCATCGGGCGGCGTTACAAGGTCTGCTTGCTGAAACATATGCCGGGCAATCGGAACGCATCTCCGCCGTTCCGTTGATCGATGGCGAGCCTGTGGCAGGCATCTGCCGCGAACGGTTCAGTCCGATTGGCGATGCCTTGTCCATCGGCGAAGCATCTGAGTGCACGCCAGCTGAGGCGGCCTCTTTTGTGTCTGCCGCCGCTGCTGGTTTCCCGGCTTGGAGTCAAACGCCTGCCGAAACCCGCGCCGTCGCGCTGGAACGCGCCGCCGACATCTTGGAAGAACGTCGCGGGGCTTTCATTCGACTTTTACAGGTGGAAGCAGGCAAGACGCTTGACGATGCGCTTAGCGAAGTGCGCGAGGCTGCCGATTTTTGCCGGTATTACGCCGCCGAAGGCAGGAGCCTTTTTGGCGAGCCACGCGTACTGCCAGGACCCACGGGGGAGACCAACCGCCTCACTTTGCGCGGGCGCGGCGCGTTTCTTTGCATCTCGCCGTGGAATTTCCCGCTCGCGATCTTCACCGGCCAAATTGTGGCGGCGCTGATGGTGGGCAACAGCGTTATCGCCAAGCCCGCCGAGCAGACGCCTCTCATTGCCCACGCCGCGGTTCGGTTGCTGCATGAGGCGGGCATCCCGCGCTCTGCTCTTCATCTGGCGCTTGGCGATGGGCAGCTAGGCGCTGCGCTGGCCGCCTGTGACGAGATTGCGGGCGTCGCATTCACCGGCTCGACCGAAGTCGCCCGCCATATTGCCTGCGCGCTTGCGGCCAAGGATGGCCCCATCGTCCCGTTCATCGCCGAAACCGGCGGCATCAACGCCATGATCGTAGACGCGACCGCTCTACCGGAGCAGGTCACAGACGACGTGATCATGTCGGCGTTTCGTTCGGCAGGACAACGCTGCTCAGCCTTGCGGCTGCTCTGTGTGCAAGAAGACGTTGCTGATCGCGTCCTGGGTATGATCGCGGGCGCAGCGCGCGAATTGCGGATCGGCGATCCGCGCGATCCGGCGACCCATATTGGCCCGGTCATCGATGCCGAAGCCAAACGCAATCTGGAAGACTATATCGAGGCGCGGCGGCATATGGGGCGCGTCATCTATGCAGGCGTCCCGCCGCGCGAAGGAACCTATGTTGCGCCTCATATATTCGAGATCGAGCGGCCACAAGAGCTGACGCGCGAGGTGTTCGGTCCGGTACTGCATGTGGTGCGATATAAGGCGGCGGCATTGGATGAGCTTCTCGATGCGATAGCCGGAAGCGGCTATGGGCTGACGCTTGGACTTCACACACGCATCGGCGAGACAGTCGCGCGCGCCGAACAGCGGCTGGCGGTAGGCAACGTCTATGTGAACCGCAATATGGTCGGCGCAGTCGTCGGCGTACAGCCTTTCGGTGGTCACGGACTGTCAGGGACGGGACCAAAGGCGGGCGGACCGCATTATCTGCCGCGCTTTGCCACCGAGCAGACGGTGACGATCAACACCGCTGCCGCAGGAGGCAACGCCGCGCTGCTCACTGGCATTGAATGAGCACGCGGTCCGCGAAAAGCTCTGCTTCAACCTCCGAGCTTGGCCACAACCGCAACGCCGTGTTCATAGACCAGTTGGCCGCCCAAGAACGCGGCTGCTAGCACCATGACGACCAATACGATCTCGACGAGGACAACGAGAGCAGTCCACCCACCCTGAACCGATAGTCCACGCCAGAAGCCGGCTCCTCGGAGCAGCCCCCACACAGCGATGGCGGCGGCAGTTACCGTTCCCATTGCCACGTGGGGTTCCAGGATACTATCCGGTGTACCCGCCGCCAGCGCGATATCGAACGCTTGGTCGCCAAAGAAATATACGATAATCGCAAAGATCGCCGCGCTGGCAGCCAAGATGATCGAGGCCCGGCCGAGTGAAGTATCACCCGTTAGGGGGATGCCTTTTACCAATGCAAAAGAGTCAACGGCCAGCAATGAGATGATGAAGACGATCGGGAAATGAACGACAGCGGGATGAATGAGTTGGAGGGGCATCTGGTCTTTCCTTTTGTTGGACAACGGCGGTCGGCGGCTCTCGCTTTTAATTGGGGCAGCCTGCCCCGGCTACCTCTGTGCCGTGGGATCAGATCGCCATGTGTCAGGTTAAATCTTAGCAAATGCACATTGAGTGATCGTGTCATCTTCGAAAAGCCTTGCTCTAATCGCGCACTGTGACGCTACGCCGGCCCAGCATATTCATGCGCGTGCGACGGATGGTTGGCGCTTCTACGACGCGATCATCATCATAACGAAAGCGCAGAG
>JARRLC010000057.1:0-14676 GCA_037387425.1 Alphaproteobacteria bacterium | reverse complement strand
GACAGCAATAAATGGTATGTGCTGTACAATAATAATGATCAAAATGGTATAGTAATATTAGGTGTATCTCATGGTGTGCTGAGATGGAATTGCGAGCCTTGTTCAGCGTTCACATCAGAGTTAAATTGGGATGAGCGAGCAAGCCTGTGTGCGTTGATTCTATAGTCATCTCCTATTTCGGAAAAGAGAGAATACCTACGTTTAGGCCCAAGTATTAATCACTGATGAGTGAATTATAATCGTGTAAAGTCGTTGTGAGCGTCGGGTGAGTAATCAGTATCACTCACCGGCCAATATATCCTTTATCAGCATAACGCTCGGAACCCACAGCTATGTGGAGACCGGTTCGCGGTGATGCTTACAGCAACACACTCTCCCTCATTGCGACTGCGCAAGCAATAAAGCGATATTAGACAGCAGAGGCTTACTCTTGTTCAGCGCTTTTTGCTGAAAAGGCGCCAATCGAGTCTGTGCGGCTAGATGGATTGCCGAGTTGCAGCAGATCATACTTCACGATGACAGTGTGATCTGGTTTGATCTCGCCGTCTGTGATGTTGGTCTCAAGATAACTGACGGACAGCATGAAGCATTCGTCGGTGTATTTCAGACCAATACTGTTACGAATGATCTCTTCGCGGTCAATATCGTAGCGTGCATCGCCAAACAGCGTCCAGTTGTCTGCCAGTTTGAGAGCAAGGGCACCGGTTACTTCTTCGCGGTCAGGCAGCAAAAGACTCGGCTGCGCGTCAGCGTTGACATAGTTGACGGAGCCTTGCACCGGACCATAGTGGCCTGAAACCGACAAATCCTGCCGTTTCAAAGAACCATTGTCTTCGTCAAAGCGCAGTTGCGAGACGAGTTGCAAATTGCGCAAAATATCGATGTAGACGCCTGCGACGTAGTCAGACTGTCTCGTTTCCAGACCACTGTCATCTGAAAACGGATTAGCCCCTGCGATCTGGCGGCTTTGCCCAAGGGCTACTCTGGCGTTCAGGCCAGAATTCATATCGATCCGATATTGCATGCCGTAGTTGACGCGCGTACCGGTTTCGATCCGGTCGTAGCCAGAAAACTTATCGGTATCGAAAAGCAGGGTGTCGTCAAACACCAAGCTCAGCGCATCTTCGTTTGGCACTTCGCCCTGATCTTTGAGTTCCGGGCGGGCAATAATCTGAGCGATAGGCTCAATAACATGTGTTGCATTCGCTGTGTGCTTCACGAACGGATAGCGATATTCCACGCCAGCCATGGCTGAACCGCGCATGACAGTGGTGCTGTCGTGCTGGTCGCCGTCAAGGTCGGTGAAGCTCGTGGTTTTGTACACATCGCCGCGTGCAGAGGCGAAAGGCGTAAATTGTTGGCCGAATGTATCGGTCAACGTGCGGCGCCATTTCACTTCGTTGATGACGCGACTCACGTCGCCACCATTATCGCGCGACATGCTCAGCGCGTTGGCGTCGTAGCTCAGCTCGCCACCTAATATCGGGTCCGCGAAGATGTAGTTGTAGTCAATCGACGGATGCACAAGCGAATGGGCTGTGTTGTCGTCTTCCGCAGTTAGGCCGCCGAAGTGATAGGCGTTGATGGAGAAATAATTCCGCTCGCTCTGGCCGATCATGTAAACGGTCGATACGCGATCTGTTGCGTACACGTCATCCAGTTTGTAGAAGCGGCGGAAGGTATCGTCGCTTTCAGCGGTGACATCCCAGCCCCATTTCCAGAAACTGCCGAGTTCGAATTCACCGGCGCTTTGGATGCTTCCACGGAAATTATTGTTAGCGCGCGTATCTTCCTCGGGGTCGTCATCGAAAACGCCCGCAAGTTTGATGTTATAGCTGCCTGTCGCCAAACGCTGACGCCAATCCGTCTCTAGCAGGTAGCCCGCTTTTGTGGTGACTTTCGGTGTAACCGTAAGGTCGGCGCTTGGTGACAGAGAATAGTAATACGGAAGCGCAAATGTATAGCCCAGATCGTCCGACAGGGTCATCTTCGGTGCAAGGAAACCAGAGCGCCGTTTCACCGTGGGATCAGGGTAGTAGAAATAGGGCATCCATATGACAGGCAAGCCGAATACTTCAAATGCGGCATCTTCGAAGTAGATGTTCTTTTCGTCTTTCTTATGCGTGATCTTGCCAGCGCGGATACTCCACAGCGGGGCTCTATCCGGATCTTTGGCGCACGGCTTACAAGGGGTATAACGCCCTTTTTCAAAGACAGTTGTGTTGCCGTCTTTACGGTAGGCATTGGCAGCCGCGATACGCGTATCGTTGCGCGTGACAGCCTTGAACGAACGGATGAAACCGTTGCGGAAATCTTCGGTGAGGCTGATACGCTCCGCATTGATGAGAGAGCCATTCGGCTCCTTGATGCGCACATTGCCCACGGCGTTCAAGGTCTTCGCGCGGCGATCATAAATGAGCTGATCGGCTTGGAGAGCATAGTTCTTGTAGTAAACCTCAACGTGCCCCCTGGCGACGATGCGGTTTTCTTTCTGATCGGTGATAAGTTCGTCGGCCTGCAGCAACAGCGGCTGGTTCGTCGAATTTTCATTCAACGAAGGCTTGGTCAACAAATCTTCTTTTGCTACGGCAGGCGTAGCCATACCCAGAAGCGCCAGCGCAATAACGCTCGCACGGAAACCGTGCATGAGCGCCAGCCGCGCTTTTAGTGACACCGCCGTGTAAGGCTTGCGTCCCCCTTGCAAGACCTCAATTCCCATCTGTCAGCCGTCCTCTTGATGCAGTAAGACCGTCAACGCCAACAAAGTCCCCATGGCTATCGGCGTCCAAACTGCTACCCCCGCCGTTACATAACCAGACATGCCTAACTTGCGCGATAATTCGACCAATACGAAAAAGGCGAAGCCCGCGCTCAAACCTGTGATCACCATAGTCTGTATCTTCCCAAAACGGAAGGGTCTGAGTGAGCAAGTAGCTGCTAAAAGTACCATGACGATCATCATGAAAGGCCGAGAAAGAAGTTGCTGATATTGCAGCCTGTAAGCAGTTGTATCAAGACCAGCCTTCTCGGCAAACTCTATAAAACTGGGAAGTTCCCAGAACGAAACGCTCTCAGCGTTGTCTACACTTTTGCTAACCTGCATAGGGTTAAGGTATGTTTTAATCGAATATTTTGATTCAACTTTTGAAGCGAGTCCGTACTTAAATATATGAGCATTGCTTAGCTCCCAATAACCTCGCCGCAAAATCGCCTTATCTGCTTCAACTCTCTCAATAAATTTTCCTTTGGGATCAAATTGCAACACCGTTACGCCGCCAAGCGTCGTACCTCTATCAGCCGAAGCGCGCGCATGGATGATTGAAGGGCCATTCGGGCCATTCTGACGCAGCCAGGCTGCCGTTTCGTTCTTAGCATTGCCTTTACGTTTGGCGAACGTATCAGTAAACATCCGGTCGGAAGCGACCTTGGCTCTTGCCGCCAGCGGGTTGTAAACAGTCGCGGCGAACACGCCAAATAGCGCCGCTACCACTACGGCGGACACGAGAAACTGCCATACTGACACACCGGACGCGCGTACGATCACAAGTTCGGAGCTTCGGCTGAGAATCAGAAACGTTCCGATAGAACCAATCAGCACAGAAAACGGTAAGATCATTTCCGCGAAAAAGGGCAGCCGCAGTAGGGTGAGAAGCGCCACAGAGAGGGCGGAAGCGTCTACTTTTGCGCCTTCGCGCATCATCTCTACGAAGTCGATGAAGAACACAAGCGCAACGCAGACCATGTAGACAATAAGAATCATGAATACAAGGCGCATTGCGAAGTATTTTCTTAGTGTCCTAGTGCTCATGATTCAATACGGTCTTGTGTGCTATTGTTGCTATATACTATTCAGTGTCGTCTCGCGGCTGTTTTAAGCAGCCTTGCTACGCTTCAAACTTAACCATGACAGGCTCGGCAGCGATAGCGGTCTAATCTGATAATGCACCATCAATCCGGCGATAATGATGCCGCCAATCGGTATTCCCCACACGATAAACGCCGCCATCGGGCTTTTCGCCATCATGTTCACGCCCGTTAGGCCGATAACGCGCAGCGCAGCGCATGCGCCGAATGCAGCAGCGACGCTGAGCATGCGATTATCACGCGTGGTGCGTGGATACCCGAGATGAACGATGACGATCAACATAAAAAGGAAAGAATAGAGCGGATTTGAAAGCCGGTCATGAAGCTCCTTGCGGAATTTCCCTTTGTATTGTTTGTAATATTTATCGTTCGGATCTGGATATAACAACTCGCTGATCAAACGTTCGCGAGGTTTATAGCCGCGTGTCTTTTCAGGTGGGCGGAATTCTGTAAGGTCAAATGTACCGCTGGTGAATACAGTGCTTCGAAAATTCGTGTTATCACTGTTTGTGAAGTGGATTTCTCCATTATGCGTGACCAGTTGCGAATTGTTATTGCCATCTTTTTCAAAACGCGCGTGTTCAGCGAGATAAGTCATGATTTGGTTCTTATCGCGCGCGTCATGAACCATCAGGCCGAGTAGATCGCCACTATTGGTGCGTCCCGCAATGTGGACAGTCAGGCCGTCATCAGATGTCGTGAATTTGCCCGGCTGTAAGAATTGCCCGATTAGATCTGTGCTGACTTGGGTTTTGTACTCACGCAACAGACGCATGGCGTGCGGAGCGATATAAGCGTTCGAGGCCATCACAAACGCAGCTACAACAGCGGCAAGAGCCAGATAAGGCCGCGCCACGCGCCACGCATTGGCTCCTGAAGCCGATAGGATGATAAGCTCGCTGTCGCCGCTCAACCGGTTGAGCGTGTGAAGCGCCGAGATCAACAGTGCGACGGGCGCCACGATGGCGATCATGTTTGGCATAGCTAGCATGGTCATCTTCATGAAGATGATGAAGCTCTGCCCTTGCGAGGTCATCAGCGATAATTGCCGCAACGCTATGGTCATCCAGATGATTAGCGTCAATGTGATGAGGATCATCACCAATGCCAGCGCCGTCTGCCGGAAGATGTAGCGTCCGATAATGCTCATGAAGCCCAATTATTAAGTGCCGATGTCCCGTCCTATAGCACCCGATCAGTTTCAAGCCGAGTAGGACCGCCAAATGAAACGATAACTCACGCACAAGACGTAGCATCGTTCCTTTGCGGTCTCACGGTAAAATGGCATATTTTCGACAGGAACAGCGTAAACAGCGCTTCAAGCTCTCTGGCGTTCCTCTCATATGCTGGTGTTTGAGCGGCAGTGTGGGTGTTCAATCACGCAATTTTGCGGCCTACAGCAGTGATTTCGCCTTCCATCTGCGTATCGCCAAGCATCAGTACGCGCGTAAGCGTGGCGGGATCATTGCTCAAGGCGATGCGCGGCAAGGCGCATGTGGTTTCGGCGTTCTCTGGCCAGAGCGCGCCTTCCAGTCCTGTAACTGCAGTTTCCAACCCGAGATCGGCCGCGATTTTGATATCGCGCACGCTAACATGACTGGAATGTCCGCCAGGGAATGCCATATGCCGGGGACGCTCACCCAACGCTTCTTCCAGCGCGTCCAGCGACTGCGAAATATTCTCCTTGGCGTCATCGTAGTTTTGCTCGCGCAACGGTGCGATGCCTCCCGCATGGCTGCCGATGGTGACGAGCGGATCTTCCGCGAGTGTTTTCAACTCCGCAGCGCT
Organism: Alphaproteobacteria bacterium; assembly: GCA_037387425.1. Taxonomy (GTDB): domain Bacteria; phylum Pseudomonadota; class Alphaproteobacteria; order Rhizobiales; family Rhodomicrobiaceae; genus JARRLC01. The sequence goes on along the minus strand of JARRLC010000057.1, from coordinate 9,024 downwards.
TAGCAATTCCTTTTCGGCTTGCGCAGTAATATTGATGTCGTGGCGCTCGCACTCGTTATGAAGAATGCGCGTGCGTTCCTCTGTGTCGTATGGAGCGAGTTGTTCGGCGATGGTTTGATACGCTTCACGTTTTTCTTGGGGCGTGCGGTTGGGAATGCTAAGCGGCAGGCCATCAATCATAGGAACAATGCGGTCAACGCCGCGCACCAGCGTTTCCAAAGCCATCCACCCAGGCAGTCGGTCGCGTTTGAGGAAATCGCTGCCAGCATAGACTGTATAGGGCGCCTTATAGCTGCTAAAAAGCGGCTGCACCGTTTCCAACACGCTGCGATAGGCGCCGTCGAAAGTAAAGCACACGAAGCGCCTTTCGTAGTTTCCTTCGGCCAATCGCTGAGGCGCGTCCTTGAGGGGAATAATATCTAGCTTTTGCAATGTGATAAGCGAGAGCATTTCCCGCAGTAAAGTCGTATCGGTCTCTTCAGCGATGCTTGAGGCCGTAAGGCTGGCCTCGGCGTCACGAACGCGCTGGATCATGAAGATCGCGCCGCATCCCATAACAAACTGGCCGCCCCGGCAGGGTTTGCTATTGAAGTAATGCGTGTTCAGATAGCCGTTTAGCGGCCTTAGCGATAATGTGCGGATCATGTGGTATTCCCTAGCGCGTAAAGAGCAAGTGTCCAAGCTATCGACTTGCCCAACATTAGGCTGCCACGATTCGCGGTTCACAGCGGGATCATTTTTGTTAGGTGTGGACTTTCAGGTGCGGTGAACGCCAATAGGGCCTAAACACTTAGCTCATCAGGAAAAGATATGTGGTTTGCAGCTGGAATAATTGCTGAGCTATAATCCAACCGTACCATGGGGGCTGTATAAAAAGGATGAACTTGTTTGCCGATTACTTATAACATGCCGCTCTATCGTCCGCCGAGCGAAGGCAGTAATCTGATTATTCAGGCGACGCTTGGATGCTCTTTTAATCATTGCACGTTTTGCTCCATGTATAAGAGCAAGTCGTTTCAAGAGCGGCCGTTAGATCAGGTTTGCGCTGAAATTGACATTTTGGCGGATGAGTTTCCGCAGGCTGCCCGTGTCTTTCTTGCCGATGGCGATGCGCTGGCGCTTCCCTCAGATCATATGGTCAAGCTGCTTGATTATCTGGCGGCAAAATTTCCTCGTCTGGCTCGTGTGTCAGCCTATGCTTCGCCCAAAAATCTGCTGGATAAAACACCTGAAGAATTGGCGCTATTGCAGAGCAAGGGACTCAAGCTGCTCTATCTTGGCGTTGAGTCCGGCGCTGATCTTATCCTGAAACGGATCATTAAAGGCGCAAGTCAGAAGACTCATATCCAAGCGATTGAGCGTGCTCGCAACGCGGGTATCAAAATATCCGCAACCGTTATTCTTGGGCTTGGCGGGCGTGAAAACTGGGAGACGCATATTGAAGGCACGGCGGAATTGATCAATCAAGCGCCGCCAACCTATCTTTCTACGCTCCAACTCATGCTGGAAGAAAATTCCTATGAAGTCTTCATGGCAAGTCAGCCAGCCGATTTCCAATTTCAAGACGATATGGGAATATTGCTGGAGCAGGAGCGGATGATTTCTCTGCTCAATCCTTCACGACCGGTCATTTTCAGATCAAATCACGCGTCTAACTGCCTAGCCCTCGCCGGGAACTTGCCGCGGGATCGGGGCCGATTGTTGAGCGAAATCGAAGCCGTACGCTCCGGCACTGGAAAGGTCAGGCCAGAGTTCTTGCGTGGATTGTGAGCGCGGGCGTGGCGTAGATGTGCGCCAGCTTCAGCGTTCAGTGGAGGCGATTCGCTGCTTGATAGCCTGTAGTGCCGCTTCGCTTTCACAGGTGTGTTCTGCCCGGCGCGCGGCAATCAGACAAGCTTCAGAGGGCAAGATCACCCCATCTGTCAGGATTTTCAGATTGTTGGCGACCAGCGTTGCCCCCGTCGAGGTGATGTCTACAATCACTTCGGCTGTTTGCGCGGCGGGCGTACCCTCGGTAGCGCCCAGGCTTTCGACGATGCGGTAGCTGGTCATGCCATGTTCGGCGAAGAAACGCCTCGTGAGGTTCATGTATTTCGTGGCGACGCGTAAACGGCGGCCATGCGCATTGTAGAATTGCGCGGCGGCGTCTTCCAGGTCGGCGATGGTGTTGACGTCGATCCAGCAAGTGGGCGCGGCAACGATCACATCCGCGTGGCCGAAGCCGAGCTTCGCCAGGATTTCACAACGTTCGTCAGCGTCCGACATGGTTTCGCGGATCAGATCTTCGCCGGTAACGCCCAGATGGATGCTGCCTTGCTGCAAGTGCCGGGCGATCTCGGACGCCGACAGATAAGCGATATCCACATTGGCGACGCCATCGAGCACACCTTGATAACCGCGCTCATGGCCGGTCTTCCTGAAGGTGAGGCCCAATTTTGCGAAATAGTCGCTGGTTTGTTCCATTAGGCGGCCTTTGGATGGCACGCCAAGGATTAGGTTTTGCGAGTTTAGCCCGTTTTGTTCGTTCATGCCGCAGCCTCCCTGGCTGCCAGAAGCCGTTCTGTATGGATAGCCGCGCCGATGGCTGGCACTGGGGTAGGTGCGCCGATTGCGCTTAACAGCCCGTCATAACGTCCGCCGCCTGCGATTCGTCCTGCGCGGCCGCGTTCGGGTAACTCCGCCTGAAACACAAAGCCGGTGTAATATTCGAACTGGCGTCCAAAGTCGGTGGCAAATAAAGCTTCTTCCGCAGGAATGTCTGCTTCTTGCAACAACGCTTGCCGACGCCTGCAAGCTTCGATAGCCGCGCTGATATCTAGTTTGGCGTCGTGAGTAAGCCGTTCGATGGCGGAAATCGCTTGTGAAGGCGTGCCGGAAATCGCCAGATAGTCGTGCAAAAGCGTAACGACGGAATTATCGAGCGGCCTTTCGTGCATATCGGCGGCGGCGCCGATGAGCCGCTGGGTGATGTCGTCCAGCGTGCGCGCGCCGATGAACTCAATTCCTTGTTTATCCAGATAGCGGCCGACGCATTCGCGGGCGCCTGCAATGTCATCCGGCGAGAGACAGTCTGCCAGATGCGCAATGGCCTCATCGGTGAAGGTGGCGGCGGGCGTGGTCAACCGTTCCACAACTGCATGGAAACTTTTCGGACGCCAGAAGGTGTTCCACAGCCGGTCGCGCCAACGCTGTGGAATGGGGAGCGCCGCCAGAAGCGCGCTGAACAGCCCCAGATCGCCAAAATGCAGACGGAACGGCGGCGCGCCAGCTTCGCTAAGCGCTGCAAGCGTTAGTTTTAGAATTTCAACATCGGTCGCTTCGCGGTCGGGCGCGCCGAAACACTCAATGCCCGCTTGCCGGAACTCGCGTGCGGGCGATGCATCGCGGGTGCCATTCGGGTAGCGGAAGGCTGGGCCGTTGTAGGAATAGCGCTCTTCAGCGTTGGCGTCGGGGTTGCGCTCCAGATAAAGACGGCACGACGGAATGGTGAGATCAGGCCGCAGACAAAGTTCCACGCCGTCCGGATCGGCGAAGACATAAGTGCGTCTGCGGATTTCTTCGCCGATGCAATCGAGAAACACGTCCGCAGGCTGAAGGAGGGCAGGGGCGACCGGCTCGTAACGGCCGCGCGCGAAAACGCTCATGATTTTCGCGGCCTGGCTTTCCAGCGCTTCGAAGCGCGCTGTTGTTTCTGCTGGCATGGCTCAGGCTCCGCCGGTTTCTTGCCGCGCGATGACCGAGCGGATGGCCTCCACCAGTTCGCCGGAGTCGCCGCGCACATACTTGACGGGGAATTGCGCTGGGCGGCCTTCACGCCACGCCTGGTTATCGGTAATGGTGGTGGAAAGCTGCTTGCCTTCCACGAGGTCTTTGATGGTCACCTCGCCGCGTTCATGTTCGTCGCCGCCCTGGATGACAACGCATGGGCTCTTGCGTTTGTCGGCGTATTTCATCTGCGCTTTCATGCCCGATGTGCCGAGATACACCTCGGCGCGAATACCGGCGGCGCGCAGTTCACGGGCCATGGCGTGGTAATCGCCGAGCCGGTCGCGGTCCATCACCAGGATGACAACAGGGCTGCTGGCAGCGTCCGCCTTGAGCTTGCCAAGCGCGGTGAGCGCTGCGTAAAGTCTCGAAACGCCAATGGAAAAGCCGGTCGCGCCGATCTGCGTTCCCTTGAAGCGCGACACAAGGCCATCGTAGCGTCCGCCGCCGCCGACTGAACCAAAGCGCACGGGCGTGCCGTCTTCGCTCTCCATGGGGAAGGTCAGTTCCGCCTCGAACACCGGGCCGGTGTAATATTCCAGGCCGCGCACTACCGCGGGGTTGATCTGGATGCGGCCATCGTTAAAGCCGAGCGCTTCCCAAAGCTCCAGCATTTGCCGAAGTTCCGCCACCCCTGCCATACCGGTTTCGCTATTCTGAAGCGATTTTTCGCAAGCCTCTAGCGAGCGGGCATTGTCGCCCGCTACGTCAACATGTGTGACGCCTTCCAGGAAACCCATAATCTGGTCGATTCCATCCGCATTTAGCCCCGCGCCCTTAGTGAAGTCGCCGGATTCATCTTTGCGGCCCTCGCCGAGTAGCAGTTTCACATCATTGAGCGTGAATTTGTCGAGCTTATCTAGCGCGCGGAGGATGGTAAGGCGTTGCCCCGCATTGCTGGCGTCATCGGGCGCGATGCCGATGGTCTCCATCAATCCGTCGAGGATCTTCCGGTTGCTAACATTAATGCGGTAATGCCCGCCAAGCCCAAGCGTCTCCATTGTATCCGCCGCCAACATGCAAATCTCGGCGTCGGCGGCGATGTTGTCCGTCCCCACCGTATCGGCGTCGAACTGCATGAACTGGCGGAAGCGCCCCGGCCCCGGTTTCTCGTTGCGCCAGACTGGTCCTACAGCGTAGCGGCGGAATGGTTTCGGCAGCGCGTCGAAATTCTGCGCGACATAGCGAGCGAGCGGCGCTGTAAGATCGTATCGCAAGGAGAGCCACTGCTCGTCCTCGTCCTGGAATGAGAACACACCTTCGTTCGGACGGTCCTGATCGGGCAGAAACTTGCCGAGCGCGTCGGTGTATTCGAAAGCGGGTGTGTCCAGCGGCTCGAAGCCGTAGGATTCGTACACGGCGCGAATGGCGCTCAGCATGCGCTCCATAGCGCGGATTTCATCCGGCCCCACATCGCGCATGCCTTTGGGAAGGCGGGCTTCCGGGCGCTGAGGGCGTGGTGCGGACGTATGGGCGGCGGCGTGCGTCTTTTCCTTGGCGGCTGCATTGCTTTTGCCCGCTGCTTTCGCGGCTGGCTTTTTGGCGTTGGTTTTCTTGTTCGCAGTCTCTGCGTCTGGCTTCTCGTTCGCCACGTTTTTGGCTTTGCCCATGTTCGTCTCGTTAATACCCCGGGATGAAAACTGTATGGCGGTTCTAGACCATTGCCGGATGGCAAACAAGCCGCACGGTTTGGGGGATGGAAAGTTATGTCGTAATCGGGCGCGCGTATTCCGTGCATCCTGACGCCTTCAAACGTAATCAGATTGTTTCCACAATATCTGGTGGCTCCCAGTTCATGATGTCGGGCTTTGGTGCAACAGTCGTTATCAAAAAATTCCGCACTCGTCCTATCCCTTCCTAAATCCGCCATTATTCGAGCAAGGAATGTCCGCGGGGCGAAAACTCGCCTTTGTATGAGTCATTTTGAGTCATTGATGGATAGCCGTGCTGGTTATTCTGAAATTATTATAAGTATGACTTAGATGTGCTCTAGAGGGGTCAAAGAAATGGTTATGTATATTCAAAAGACACTTACTGCAACAGCAATGATTGCAGCATTAGGAATTAGTGGTTCTGCATATGCGGCTGACCTTGGTACTGGCGGCAGCATGAAAGATGAAGTCTACGTCACGCACAACTACATCAAGGATGTCAATAACGAAGTCGCTGTATACTTCATAAGCACCGACTTCGATTATAATGAATACTCTGGCGGTGAATTGCTGGATAGCGAAACTGATTGGGTCTCCGGTGGCGCAATTTCCGCTTCTTTGATGAGAAACTGGATCGTTGATAACTTTTATTTATACGGCCAGTTCTCTATGAACAGCGGTGAGACCAAATATACCGGTTCGTATATTGGGAGTAACGCTGGCTATGGATCAGTCGTTGATAAAAGCGACGCTGATGTCTGGGATCTCGATCTCCGCGTGGGTAAAGGTTTCCAACTCCAGCAAAATCTAATGGTAACCCCCTATTTAGGGATGGGGTGGCATGAATGGGACAGAGGCGTGAACCAGGGCGAAGTCTATTCGCACAGCTATATTGGTGCTGGTCTCCTTGTTCAGTACTCTCCTCTTGACAGATTTGTCGTGTCGGCGACCGGCTTGATCGGGAAGACCTATAACTCCGAGATCGATATCGCTGGCCCCGTTGGCTTCAAAGATGATCTCGGCAACTCGACCATTTATAAGCTCGGACTGGAGGGTGATTATGCTGTTACCCGGAACCTGCACCTGAAAGCTGGGGTTGAGTATGTCAATTTCGACTATGGGAAATCAGACTCTCACAATGGTTATTATGAACCGGATAGCGAGACTGAGAACCTGACGGTTAAAGCTGGTATCGGTTATACGCTTGGGAGCGATCACCAACCGCTGAAGTAGTCTCACAAAACATCAAAGCTTCTTAAGCGGCGCCTTCGGGCGCCGTTTTTGTTTGGCGCAGTTTGTGGGCAGATGGTCGGGTAAACACGTAATCCGCCCCATGTGGCTAGATGCTTCAAAAGTAGTCTAAACTCGCGCTGCGAGCATCTGGGGGCGAGCGTGGACCAAACTGACGATAGCGCTTTGGAAGAGGTGTGAGAAGAAATCCGACGGCTTAAGGTCGTACCAGACAAAAAAGGCTTGCGCGTACTCGGTGAACAAAAGAACTCCGATAACCTGGCACACAACATTTAGATTTATTCTAATAATAATATAGCAAGATGGAATACTGAAATTCACCACAGGTTGAGCACAAGTTGCGCATATTGCCTTCTAATTTTTGACACAAAAACGGCTTAGTCCATTTAAGATATTAGATAAAATTCAAAGAGATTACCAAGCAAATTTATCTGCCATGGTGACAAGTATTTTCTACTTCTAGGGGGAATTTTAACACGGAGGCTAACAATGCCAGGGAGGGATTGGCAGACATCCGCATACGGGACAGATCCAAGACAGTATATGCCGGAACAAAGGGGACCACGACATATACAAATACAGCCAAGACAAAGACAGCGTACGCCGGAACAACAAAGGCCGGAACAACAAAGACAGTATACGCCGGAACAAATGGCGCCACGACATGCTCTAGAACAGCAAGCGCCAAGACAGAGTGAAATTCCGCAAAGGAAAGTGGGAAGGCAGCTTCAGACTGTCCAACCGAAGAATGTCCTTTCGTATGACGAATATCGCAACTGGACGATCGCTCAATCTCTCATGTTGCTGATAGGCGTGACGCTGATTGGGTTGCTACTATTTTTGCCGCAGCTGGGCATTCACATCATGTGGAATGTCATCATTCCTGCAGCGCCGGCAATTGTGACGCTGGTGCCAGGAATCTGGCGCAATATCTGCCCAATGTCTACTTTCAGTCTGCTGCCCAGGAACTTCGGCCTTTCTTTCCGGATGAAGTTGCCTAACTGGTTGGCCGCTTCCTTGACGTTGATCAGCATCCTGGCTCTTTACGGTATCGTGCCGCTTCGTCACCTCAGCCTGAACATCAATGGCTTTACCACGGCGATTATGTTGGCGGGGGCGGCAGTTGTTGCGCTGCTACTGGGGATCATATTTGAGTGGCGCAGCGCGTGGTGCACGACGCTTTGCCCAATCCATCCTGTGGAGCGGCTTTATGGTTTTGCTCCGGCGCTGTCTGTCAAAAACGCCCGCTGCACCACTTGTGAGCTGTGCACAGCGCCTTGTCCGGATTCCATGCCGTCTGCATCAGTACCCGCAGCAGGAACGGTAGGGTTGCAAAGGGCCCTTGCGGACTTTCTGGTAGGAAGCTTTTTCGGTTTCGTTTGGGGATGGTATCAAGTGCCTGATTTCCATGGGCAAGTTGGTATGAATGAAATCTTGATTGCTTTCGCATGGCCCTTTGGCGGAGCGCTGGTGTCGTATGTCATTTACCTGGCGATGAAGAGATCCGTTTCGGATTCAGCAGAGCAGCAGAAGCTTCTGCTCAAGATGTTCGCCACCGCCGCCGTGAGCACCTATTACTGGTATCGCATTCCGGCGCTGGTGGGGTTCGACCCGCGATCCGGTCAGCTTTACGATTTAACCTTTGTGCTGCCGGACTGGTTCCCAATGGCGTCACAAATCATTACGACGGCCTTTTTTGTCTGGTTCCTGATTATCCGCAACACATCTAGCGGATTGACCTGGCAGAAACGACCCGCTGTCGCAAAGCGTGGTAAGGCTGCTCAAGCGGTGTAATGTGAGGCGTAATCTGTAGCCCCTGGACGCTAGCTGCGCCCAGGGGCTACGTATTTCTGGCAAACTTGTTGACTTTTCAGCGGCTTGTCCCCGGTGGTGTGGGAAAAGCTCGTTGGCAAGTAAATGCGTCTCGCCGGGCGTGCAAGAGGGGTGTAAAGTGCGCCACGAATAATTGGCGGCAGGTATGGACCAGCAACAGACCATAGAGCTTTGGGAACGGTGCGAAGCGGCGCGGGCAAAAGCGCGGGCGGAAGCGCAGGCGGCTGGGAAAGCGAAGGATGATGCCGAGACGCTTGCCCATGAAGCAGCCAAAGCGGAGTGGAACGGCTGGGCTGAACAAATGCTGGCCAAGCGCAAGGCGCTGGAAGAGGCGGGCGAATGGGCCGCGGAAAAGAACTGGACAGGCGATCTTGTAGCGAAAAACGAGGTAACGCGTGTCTGGATGGCCGAAGCCTCGGTTGACTTCTCCAACGCGCGGTTTCTTTGTGAGGCGTTTGCGCATCAACAAAAACCGCGCGTTGGAGAAGGACAAGAAGAATCGCAGCACGCAGATGATCCGTTA
>JARRLC010000056.1:0-23321 GCA_037387425.1 Alphaproteobacteria bacterium | reverse complement strand
CTATAAAGATATTTCCGCATTCACAACCAATATTGTCATCCGGGACAGACGGAATAACTGAACCACACTCGGTACAGCGATATAACAAATCATCATCTTTAGGCACATCAGAAGTGCGAGTAAAGCCGTTGGCAACCACTTCGTATTCATCGTCGATCATTGAGTTACCCTCTCCAAATACCCATCTTTGAATAGTTGTTCAATCGTGCGGCTAGGTAGGTACTGCGTAGCACCGCCCGAAACTCCAAACTCTGAAACAGGATCAACTTGTGCATCCAGTGGTTTAAGAACACAGTATTGCGTGTACTGCATAGCCTCTGTGGCTTGTTCGATACCACGCTGGGAGATGGTAGCGCCCGGTTCACCCTCCAATCGATCGCCGAAAATGCCAACGAATACGAGCGCAAAACAAAATCTTGAGGAATTTCCTCCGTTGTCGCCATGCGCCACAGGGCAATGAGCAGCTAAACCACGCGAATTGAAATTAGAGAACATCGCTTCGATCCCCCACCGCAGTCCATATTCAAGCACCGCGTGTTTGCCGGGGCGAGCATTCATGGCGATAATCCACGGCTTAGGATGACCGGGGTCATGCAAAACACTAATATCGGCAATCACGCCGTTCCATAGAGTTCTGCATTTTCAATGTCTTGTAGCACAGTCAAAAGGACTTCACCGGTGCTGAGCTTTTTCAACATGAGCCCGCCTATGCGCAATGATCCACCAGAGAAGGCGGAAACATACTTACCAGTTACCTGCGACAAATTGCCATACCTCTTTCCACCACACCAAATAACTTTCCCGCTCATGCCCACGATAACCAACTGTTTTTATTAGTAAAAACAAAATTGGCCTACTTCTTGCGTCTACCCAAGTAACCGGCAGTTGCACAACAGGCAGCCGCTTCTCAACAAATCAGGGAGAGACGCTAAATGGTCGAAACTTTCTATGAAGTCATGCGGCGACAGGGGATCACCCGCCGCAGCTTCATCAAATATTGTTCGCTCACCGCAGCAGCGCTCGGATTAGGGCCAGCCTTTGTACCTAAAATTGCCCACGCCCTGGAAACCAAACCACGTATACCAGTGCTGTGGTTGCACGGTCTGGAATGTACCTGCTGCTCAGAGAGCTTCATCCGCTCCGCGCATCCGCTCGCTAAGGATGTCGTATTGTCGATGATCTCGCTCGACTATGACGACACCATCATGGCTGCCGCCGGTCAGCAGGCCGAGGCGATCGTCGAAGAGATCGTGGAGAAATACAAAGGCAATTACATCCTCGCCGTGGAAGGGAACCCTCCGCTTAATGAAGATGGCATGTATTGCATTATCGGTGGCAAACCCTTCGTCGATCAATTGAGATACGCCGCAGAGCACTGCAAAGCGATCATCTCGTGGGGCTCCTGCGCCTCCTGGGGCTGTGTGCAGGCCGCCCGTCCGAACCCCACGCGTGCTACGCCCGTTCACAAGGTGCCTGGGCTGGCTGCCAAACCGATCATCAAGGTGCCTGGCTGCCCGCCTATCGCTGAGGTCATGACTGCCGTTATCACCTATATTCTCACTTTCGAGCGCCTGCCTTCGCTTGACCGGCAGGGCCGTCCGAAAATGTTCTACTCTCAGCGCATCCATGACAAATGCTACCGCCGTCCGCACTTCGATGCCGGTCAGTTCGTCGAGCATTTCGACGATGAAGGCGCGCGCAAGGGCTACTGTCTCTACAAGATGGGCTGCAAAGGACCGACCACTTATAACGCCTGCTCCACCATTCGCTGGAATGGCGGTTTGTCCTTCCCCATCCAGTCGGGGCATCCGTGCTTCGGCTGTTCAGAAGACGGCTTCTGGGACAAGGGCAGCTTCTATGAGCGTCTAACGGGTATTCACGGCTTTGGCGTGGAAGCAAATGCCGACGAAATCGGTGGTACGGCGGCAGCCGCCGTCGGCGTGGCTGTAGCAGCACATGCAGCGGTAAGCGCCGTCAAGCGCGCGCGCCAGAAGGGAGGACAAAATTAATGGCTACGATCAGCACACCCAATGGCTTTAATCTTGACACCTCGGGCAGGCGCGTCGTCGTTGATCCCGTTACCCGCATAGAAGGTCATATGCGCTGCGAGGTGAATGTCGATGAGAATAACGTCATCCGCAATGCGGTCTCCACTGGCACCATGTGGCGCGGATTGGAAGTGATCCTGAAAGGCCGCGACCCCCGCGACGCCTGGGCGTTCACCCAACGCATCTGCGGCGTATGCACCGGTACACACGCGCTGACCTCGGTGCGGGCGGTGGAAGATGCGCTTGGCATCCAGATCCCGGAAAACGCCAATTCCATCCGCAATATCATGCAACTCTCGCTGCAAGTGCATGACCATCTGGTGCATTTCTATCACCTGCATGCGCTCGACTGGGTGAATCCCGTCAACGCATTGAAGGCCGATCCGAAAGCGACCTCGGAGTTGCAGCAGAAAGTCTCACCGCACCATCCGAAATCGTCGCCAGGTTATTTCCGTGACGTCCAGAATCGGCTGAAGAAATTCGTCGAATCCGGTCAACTCGGGCCCTTTAAGAATGGCTACTGGACCAATCCGGCGTATCTGCTGCCGCCTGAAGCCGATCTGATGGCGGTGACGCATTATCTGGAAGCGCTCGATTTCCAGAAAGAGATGATGACCACCCGCACCATTTTCGGCGGCAAGGACACGCATCCGAACTGGTTGGTGGGTGGTGTGCCTTGCGCCATCAATATGGACGGTGATCTCGCCGCAGGCGCCCCCCTCAATATGGAGCGGTTGAACTATGTCTCGTCGATCATCGACCGTTCCATCACCTTCATCGAGAATGTCTTAATACCTGACATCCTCGCAGTCGGGCAGTTCTACAAAGGGTGGCTTTATGGTGGTGGGCTATCTGGCAAGAGCATGCTGTCCTACGGCGACATCCCCGACAAGGCGAACGATTACTCGGCCGCCAATCTGATGATGGCGTCTGGCGCCATCATTGATGGCAAACTCAGCGAAGTGCATCCTGTGGATCTGCGCGACCCGGAACAGGTGCAGGAGTTTGTGCCGCACTCCTGGTACAAATATTCGGACGAAAAGAAGGGACTGCATCCATGGGACGGCGTCACTGAACCAAATTTCCAGCTCGGCTCAAATGCCAAGGGGACGCGCACCCACATCGAACAGATCGATGAGACGGCAAAATATTCCTGGATCAAAGCACCGCGCTGGCGTGGTCATGCCATGGAGGTCGGGCCGCTTGCTCGCTATGTGATCGGCTATGCCAAGGGGCATCCGGAGATCAAGGAGCAGGTGGACAAAACGCTCGCCGCTTTGGGCGTGCCTCTGGAGGCGCTGTTCTCCACGCTTGGCCGCACCGCCGCACGGGCTCTGGAAGCCCAATGGGCTGCGCGTAAACAGCGCTACTTCATGGATAAGCTGATCGCCAACATCAAGAATGGCGACACAGCAACTGCCAATGTCGAGAAGTTCGATCCCAAGACCTGGCCTTCGCAAGTCAAAGGCGTAGGCTTTACCGAAGCACCACGTGGCGCGCTCGCGCACTGGGTCAAGATCAAGGACACAAAGATCGATAATTACCAGTGCGTGGTGCCAACCACCTGGAACGGCAGCCCGCGCGATAACGAAGGTAATATCGGTGCATTTGAAGCCTCGCTGATGAACACCAAGGTCGAGGTTGCCGAGGAGCCGGTCGAAATATTGCGTACATTGCATAGTTTCGACCCGTGCCTGGCCTGCTCCACTCACGTGATGGGCCCGGAAGGCGAAGAGCTGACCAGAGTCAAAGTACGTTAAGCGGAGGAGTGAACATGAAAAATTTTAAACAGATTGCCACACTTGCCGTTTTCGTAATGGTAGCGGCAATGGTGGGGACACCAGCTCTGGCTCACACGGGCGGCCCGGTCTCTGGCCTTTATTCAGGGCTCACGCACCCTCTGTTTGGGTTGGACCATCTGCTGGCCATGATCGCGGTCGGTGTCTGGTCGGCAGCGCTACCTGTTAATCGCGCATGGCAGGGACCAGTGCTGTTCGTTGCCATGTTGGCACTTGGTGCAGCGCTGGGCATGGGGGGAGTAGCGTTTCCGCTGGTCGAACCGGGTATTATCGCCTCGGTCATCATCCTGGGAGCGATGATTGCTGCATTCCGCTTCATTCCGTCAGCCGTGGGGCTGGCTGCGATCGGCGGTTTTGCCCTCCTTCATGGTCATGCCCATGGCACCGAAGCCGCCGGGGCCGTCGCCAGCTATATGGTGGGCTTCATGATCGCTAGCGCTGCTTTGCATCTGGCAGGTTATGCCGGCGGGCGGCTCGTAAACAGATTGCGTTACGGTCTTGTAGCATCGGGCGTGGCATTTTCAGCCGCCGGTTTGCTGCTTGCTGTAGGGTAAGGAGGTGACCATGACTGACACAGCGACTACCCACAATCCGCACAAGGAAGAGGCGATCTATGTATATGAAGCACCGGTCCGCCTCTGGCACTGGACCAACGCTTTCGCCATCTTTACCTTGGTGATAACCGGTTACTTCATCGGCTCACCGCCACCAACGGTGCCAGGTGAGGCCAGCGCCAATTTTCTATTCGGCTGGATTCGCTATATCCATTTTGGGGCTGGCTATATCCTCGCCGTTGGTTTTTTGCTCAGGATCTATTGGGCGTTCGTTGGCAACCGCCATGCCCGCCAGATGTTCCTGCCGCGCATATGGAGAGGCAGTTTCTGGAAAGAGCTCTTTCATGAAATCATGTGGTACGCCATGCTTGTCCGCCAGCCGTTGAAATATGCCGGGCACAATCCACTGGCGACCCTGGCCATGCATGTGATGGTCCTGTGGACCACCATTTTCATGATCTTCACCGGTTTTGCCCTTTATGGCGAAGGCACCGGAGCAGGCTCCTGGCAGAACAACCTGTTCTCAAGCTGGATCATCCCTTTGTTCGGCCAGAGCCAAGATGTGCATACTTGGCACCATCTCGGCATGTGGGTGATGGTCTGTTTTGTGATCATGCACATCTACGCCGCAGCGCGGGAAGATATCATGTCCCGTCAGTCGATCATCTCGTCGATGTTCTCCGGCTGGCGCACTTTCCGCGATGGCGGGCCGGACGATAATAACAACTAAACGTGATCATTGGCCTTTCCAGTAGATTTGCGAGGCTTCAGCGTCTCGCTTCCTCTGGAAGGCCTTTAACCACAATGGCTTTGCGGTGCTAAGGTTATATCCTCCTGTTCTACAAGTCAGATCCTTTGGAAACTCAGCACTGCAAGGAAAGCTTACAATCTGTTTGCAAGGTGGATGCAAAGCTTCCATAATGTTGACGCCAACGGTAGGAAATATAGGTAAAATCCCGACTAAATCGGTTGGCATAAGCTTTGCAGCTTTTCCATTAAGGCTAATAACTGCCTAGACAAAATGCCTCTGGGGAGGGGCGTACATGGATGGGAAGCTTAAGGTGCTCATTTTGGGCATCGGTAATTTGTTATGGGCCGATGAAGGCTTCGGTGTACGCGCCGTCGAAGAACTTCATCGTCAATGGGAATTGCCCGCAAATATCCGCGTTATGGACGGCGGCACGCAGGGCATCTATCTGGTTCAGCACATCTGCGAAGCCGATATCCTCATCGTGTTTGACGCGGTGGATTATGGGCTGCCACCAGGCACGATAAAGCTCGTCGAGGGCGGGGAAGTGCCGAAATTCCTAGGCACTAAAAAGATGTCGCTGCACCAGACAGGCTTCCAGGAGGTCCTGGCGATGGCTGAGATGCTTGGCGATTATCCGGAAAAGCTGTTGCTCATTGGCGTTCAGCCTTTCGAGCTTGAAGATTACGGCGGAAGCTTGCGGCCGGAGGTGAAAGCTCAAATCGGCCCCGCCATCGACGCCGCTCTAGACTTTCTGAAGCTTCAGGGCGTCACGATGGAACCGCGCGCTACCCCCCTGCCAGAAGATATGACAATCGCCTCCAGCGAGATGGCGCTCAGCCGTTACGAGGGCGAACGCCCCGCTGAAGAGACAGCCTTCCGCCATGGTGACGCGCGTTTGCTAGCCACCGGATTGTGGAGCGGTCCCGCCGATTTCGAAGCCGAAATTGACGCGCTGTTGTCGGCGAAGGAGGAAAGCTGATGTGCATCGGCATCCCCATGCGGGTCATCGAAGCGGGGCTGGCGCGCGCTCACTGCACCACACGCGATAACGCCCGCCAAGAGTTTGTCGATACCAGTCTTGTTGGCTCTCTTGAGCCAGGCAACTGGGTGATGGTGTTTCTGGGGACCGCCCGCGAGATCATATCGGAAGAGGCGGCGTGGCAAGCAGCAGATGCGCTCCAGGCGGTCGAAATGGCGATGCGCGGCGAGACGGATTTCGACCACCTGTTTGCCGATCTGGTTAACCGTGAGCCTCAACTGCCCGAATTCCTGCAACCTTCCGAGGCTGCGAAGAAAACTTGAGGAAAGCCCTATGTTCACTCCGCTTCTGCAAAGCATAATCGATAGTAACGGCTACCATGTGGTCACCCCTGAGGATGTGGATGGGCTCATCGCGGCTGAGGATTTTGCCGTGCTGTTCTTCGCTGGTGATGCCAACCGGCTGAACGATAGCAATGATGTGGCCGTGGTGCTCCCTCAACTGCACGCAGTCTTCGATTGCATATTCACCCCGTTTGTCGTGCACCGGGACGCAGAACGTCCGCTTCAATGCCGCTATCATTTTAACGCCTATCCGGCGTTGGTTTTCCTACGGCGCGGCGAATATCTCGGTACCATCCAGCAAATCCAGGATTGGGCCGAATATTTGCTGCAAATCGCCGAGATCCTCGAACGCGAACCCAGCGAACCGCCACCGTTCAAGCTTCCTGATGGCTGCGGTACGTCCGACGCGATGCTTACTAATGGCGTTCAGCAAAAAAACGATGTGGTGCTCCCCCACTGACCGGCAAAACGGAGGTCGCATGACCAGCTTTTCAAAACGCTCACCTACTGGCCCAGGAAGCCAGCCTTTGGAAGAAGATAGCGAGCTGTCCTATATGCCGATGCCGTCCGGTATGATGACCTTTGCTATGCCAGACTTACCCGAGCCGGAAGAAACGGGCGAACTTGGCACAGCTAAGGCCTTGCTCGCCCGCGTCGCCGTTTTGGCGGAAAAATATAGCGAGGACGGCTCGCACAACATGATCGACCTCGCCGGGCTGGATGCCGACAATCTCGCGCTGATCAATCAGATTCTGGGCGAGGGCGAGGTGTCGATCATCGCCGGAACTGGCTGTCAGGTGCAGGAGGCGGTGCTGGCTGGTGTATGGCGTGTGCGCGTCACAGATGAGAACGGTGCCTTATTGCACGACCTGATCGAGGTGGCACGGTTCCCGGTCACGATATCCGCGCTCACCTTTCACGACGCACAGGCTGCGCTGACGCTTCCGGAAGAATATGGCGCCAATATCGTCAACGCGCCGATGCTGCTGCCGGAAATCAATGAACACATTCCACTCGCAGCGCCGGACAGCGAGCCGCATGTCATCAACCTGTCGCTACTGCCGCATACCGAAGAGGACCTGGCTTTCCTGGATGCTCAACTCGGCCGGAGCGGTATCATCATCTTGTCACGCGGTTACGGCAGTTGCCGCGTCACCGCCACCAATACACGGAATGTCTGGTGGGTGCAGTTCTACAATTCGCAGGACACGCTGATTCTCAACTCCATCGAAATAACACCGGTGCCGGAAGTGGTTTGCGCTGCGCCTGAAGACATCGCTGATTCCGCAAAACGTCTCGCCGAAATTCTGGAGGTGTATCGATGAAGAACAGTTTTTTCGCCGGGTCATATGGCGGCGACGCCTCCAAGCTGACCGATGGAACAAAACTGGAATGTAAAGTTTGCTGGTATGTTTATGACCCAGCCGAGGGCGATGAACACTGGCAGATACCGCCTGGAACGCCTTTCTCCGTGCTGCCGGATCATTGGAGCTGCCCGGCCTGTGGTGGACTAAAGGAAGATTTCCTGGTGATCGAGGAAGCCTGAGTTCATGGATATGTCCGCGCTAGTCACCACCCCGCCCACTCCCACGCCGGAGGAAATGACTGTGCGGCTCGAAAGCTGCTTCCGCGAGATTGAGACAACGCGGATGGCGGGCATCCCCATTCTCAATAACACACTGACTGTGCGTGCCTTAGGAATGCAGAAAATGCAGGACCATTGGTTCTGTATCCTGCTCACACCGTGGTCCATGAATGCCATGCTGTTGCCGGTGGCAGGTGAGGCAGCAGCAAAATTGGCCACAGGCGACAAACGCATTTTCCCCTTTCCACAGGGCCAGTTCGAGTTCATCCACGGCTTTGAACCAGCGATCGGCTCTTATTGGATGTGCTCGCTTTTTTCTCCCGTATTCGAATTCGACAGCCAGGAAACTGCCGAAGCGACCGCGCTTGCCGCGCGAGATGAGATGCTCACCAAACCAGGCAATGAACAAAGCGTAAAAGACGAAGACAGCGACATGGCGATGATCTGGCGAGGTGAATTGCCAGCCGCCGACGCTGCACAACCCGAAAGGCTCGCCAACGACGCTCAAAGGCCAGTTCGTGCTCGCCAACTCAGTCGCCGCGCCTTTCTCACCGGCAGTGCAAAAGGAGAGGAGGCATGATCAGCGAAGGCCGGGTCAGCATAACTCTCAGCCGCCAATCCGGACGGCCGGCCATGGTTTCTTTCCAGCAGCCGGGTGATATCGGTCGTGTGGTACACGGTAAGCTTCCTGGCGAGGCATTGAAAATTCTGCCTCGGCTTTATTCGGTTTGTGGTACCGCACAAGGCCACGCGGCAGCCCTCTGTCTGGAACAGGCGAGCGGTATCATCGCCGACCCGCAAACTGCCACCGCGCGCACCGCTCTAACCGCCATGGAAACGCTGCGCGAACATGTACTGCGCATTGCTTGCGACTGGCCTTCCTACTATAGCGGTGAACCGCACCCTGCTGAGGTCTCCGAAGTGATGAAACTCGGCCCGGCGCTAAAAGTCGCCCTGTTCGGCCCAGCAGAGCCTTTTGCCATTGCTGCGAAAACCATGCCCGACAGCGACGCCGCTGCATCTATTATTGCGCAGGCGACAACGCTTATCCAGGCGTATATTTTTGCTGAGCCGCCGCAGCAATGGCTGACACGGCGTGGCCTTGACGAAATTAGCGCATGGGCAGCAAACGCTGGAACACCAGCAGCGCAACTCATCGATATGGTCATACGGCGTGGATGGCTCTCTGCTGGCAGTATAGCTGCTTTGCCTCTCAGAATGCCGCCCCCTGTAAAAATTGCTGAATGGCTGGCTTCAGGCGACGATGACGTCATCCTTTTACCCGCCGCCGACACGCCCGAAACCACTTTGTTCACACGCAACATCAACACCCCGCTTCTGGCAAGCTTGGGCGGCGATGGCATCGGCGCCCGACTGCTTGCGCGACTGGTTGAATTGGCGCGCCTCCCAGAACGGCTTCGTATGCTGGTCGGTAACGAGATTGCTCCTCCATTACCTTCCGCCACCGTTAACGGAATTGGCGTGGGGCTGGTGGAAGCGGCGCGCGGTCATCTCATTCATGCTGTTTCGCTGGAGCAAGGCCGTATCAGCGCCTATAGCATCCTGCCGCCAAGCAGGTGGAATTTCGACGCTCGTGGCGTAGCCGCGCGCAGCCTGTCGCAATTGGATGCATCTGTCGAAGACGACCGTCTTGTGCAGGCTCAACTACTTATCAATGCCATCGATCCTTGTGTCGCCCATGAAGTGAGGTTCGCTGATGCATGAGATGGCGCTTTGCGAGAGTATTCTGGAAACGCTGCGCGAGCAGGCCCGCCTTGGCGACTTCACACGCGTGGAACGGGTCTGCCTGGAAATCGGGCAACTGGCGGGGGTGGAAATCGAAGCGCTGCGCTTCGGCTTCGATGTAGTGATGCGTGGCTCACTGGCAGAGAATGCGCGGCTCGACATCGTCGAATGTCCGGCGGAAGCATGGTGCATACAGTGTTCGACGACTGTCCCTATCAAGGAACGATTTGACGCCTGTGGCCTGTGTGGTTCTCACCAGCTTCAAATTACGCGCGGCACGGAATTACGGATCAAGGAATTGGAGGTAAACTGATGTGCAAGGTTTGCGGATGTGGTCAAGGCGAGGTCCGTATAGAAGGTCAGCACCACGAACATTCCCATGATGGGCATACTTACAACGGACATGGCCGTCACGGTTATGAAGAGCATCACCACACTCATGATCATAACCACGATCACGACCATAGTCACAGTCATGATTATGGCGCGAACCTCGCCGGTGCTGCTGTCCCTGGTATGAGCCAAACACGGCTGATCCAGCTTGAGCAGGACATCCTCGCCAAGAACAACAGCTATGCCGCCGCGAACCGCAGCCATTTCACCGACCATGGCATTCTAGCATTGAATCTGGTCTCCAGTCCCGGTTCGGGCAAGACCTCGCTTTTGTGCAAGACCATTGAGGCGTTGCGCGACAAACAACAATCTTTCGTCATTGAGGGCGATCAACAAACTTCCGCCGATGCCGAGCGCATTCGTGCCACCGGCGCCCCCGCCATCCAGATCAACACAGGAAAGGGCTGCCATCTCGATGCCCATATGGTTGGCCACGCGGTGGAGCATCTGAGCCCTGCCGATGGCTCCGTTTTATTCATAGAAAATGTTGGCAATCTGGTCTGTCCCGCAGGCTTCGATTTGGGCGAAGCTTATAAGGTGGTCATCCTCTCGGTGACCGAGGGCGAGGACAAACCTTTGAAATATCCAGATATGTTCGCTGCTTCCGGCCTTGTGCTCATCAACAAGGTGGATCTGGTCCCGCATCTTGATTTCGACATGACCGCTACCATCGCCAATGTCCGCAAAGTGAACCCGGCAGTAAAGATCCTGCAACTCTCGGCACGCAGCGGCGAAGGTATGGAAGGCTGGCTCGCCTGGATCGAGGCGGCCCAAGCCATGGCTCTTGCCGGTCATCCGTTGCATACAGCCGCGCAAACGAATGCAGGCTAGGGAGGAAGGCCATGTGTCTGGCATTACCAGCGAAAGTTCTCGAACTCTGCGAAGGCGATGAAGCTGTTGTCTCGCTGGCGGGCGTGAAAAAACGTATTTCGCTCGCGCTCGTCGAGGATGTCACTCCCAGCGATTATGTGCTCATCCATGTCGGTTACGCGCTCCACAAGCTGAGCGAGGAGGAAGCTGAGCACACACTGGCGTTGATGGCCGAGGCCGGTGTTCTGCAAAGCGAGATGGAAGAAATTCGGGAGGTTGGCGCATGAAATATATCAGCGAATTCCGTGCGCCCGATCTGGCGGAAAAGCTCGGTCAGGCTATCTGCGCCGAAGCCAATCCCGAACGAACCTATCATCTGATGGAGTTTTGCGGCGGGCATACCCACGCCATTTTTCGTTATGGCGTGCAGGATCTGATGCCCGCCAATGTTCATTTCGTGCATGGTCCTGGCTGCCCGGTCTGTGTGCTGCCGGTGCGTCGCCTCGACGACGCGGTGGAACTGGCCGAACGTCATGGCGTCATCCTGTGCACCTATGGCGACATGATGCGCGTACCCGGCACTAAGCAGCGCAGCCTGATCCGCGCCAAGGCTGACGGCGCCGACATCCGCATGATCTATTCCACCCAGGATGTGCTGAAGATTGCCCGCGACAATCCTGGGCGTCAGGTGGTGTTCTTCGCCATCGGCTTCGAGACGACCACCCCACCCACAGCCGTCGCCATCCGCCAGGCGAAAGCCGAAGGGCTCAGTAATTTCTCTGTATTTTGCAACCATGTGCTGACCCCGGCCGCGATCCAGCACATCCTCGCCTCGCCGGAGGTGCACGAATTTGGCACTGTGAAAATCGACGGCTTTCTCGGGCCTTCCCATGTCAGCTCGATCATCGGCTATGCGCCTTATGAGGGGTTCGCCGAGAGCTTCGGCAAGCCCGTGGTCATTTCTGGTTTCGAGCCGCTCGATGTGATGCAGGCCAGCCTGATGCTAATCCGCCAGATCAACGAAGGCCGCCATGTGGTGGAAAACCAATATACCCGCGTTGTTACCCGCCTCGGCAATTTGAAGGCGCAGAACCTTGTTGCTGATGTGTTCGAGCCTCGCCCGGAATTCGAATGGCGCGGACTGGGGACGGTGGCCAACAGTGCACTACGTATCCGCGATCGCTATGCCGCATTCGATGCGGAGCTGCGTTTCGATATTACCCAGAAACACTCCCGCGAAGTGAAGTCCTGTGAGTGCCCAGCCATCCTGCGCGGCGTGAAAAAGCCTACCGACTGCAAACTGTTCGGCACGGTCTGCACGCCTGACACCCCGATGGGATCGTGCATGGTGTCGTCGGAGGGTGCTTGTGCGGCCTATTGGACTTATGGCCGGTACCGCGAACAGGCCGCCAATACTGGGGAGGCAGCAGCATGAATGCCCCAGACCACGAACTCGCTACTTATGCTACGCGCCACAGAGCGGTGGATGTGACCCATGGCGGCGGTGGCCGGGCCATGGCGGACCTCATTCGTGACCTTTTCACCCGCCATCTCGGCAATGAATTGCTGGACCAGGGGCACGATTCTGCCTTGCTTTCCGTGCCACCAGGACGGCTTGCTATGTCTACGGATGGCCACGTAGTTTCGCCGCTGTTCTTCCCAGGCGGCGATATCGGATCGCTCGCCGTGCACGGCACCATCAACGATGTCGCCATGTCCGGTGCGCGACCGCTGTTTCTCACCGCCGCATTCATTCTGGAGGAGGGGTTTCCGCTTGAGCGTTTGGAAGCCATTGTCATTTCCATGGCCAATGCCGCGCGCAAGGCGGGCGTGCTAGTTGTCACCGGCGACACCAAGGTGGTGGAAAAAGGCAAAGGTGACGGCGTGTTCATTACCACCACCGGCCTGGGCGTGGTGCCTGAAGGCGTCCATATCAGCGGCGACTTTGCCCATCGGGGGCAGAAAATCATCCTGTCGGGCACCATCGGTGATCACGGCATAGCCATCTTGTCTAAGCGGGAAAACCTGGAGTTTGAAACCGAAATCCGCTCTGACAGCGCCGCCTTGCACGGGCTGGTCGCCGATATGGTCGCCGCTGTCCCTGGCATTGCCGTGCTGCGCGATCCGACGCGCGGAGGGCTAGCGGCCACGCTGAATGAGATCGCCAGCCAGTCGAAGGTGGGCATGATGTTAGAAGAAACGGCTATCCCGCTGAATGAGCAGGTCTCAGCGGCCTGCGAACTGCTCGGTCTCGATCCGCTTTACATCGCCAATGAGGGCAAGCTGATCTGCATTTGCGAGGCGGCGGATGCAGAGCGGCTGCTCGCGGTTATGCGCGCTCATCAGCACGGGCGGCAGGCCAGCATCATTGGCACCGTCACCGAAGACAGCAACTGCCTCGTGCAGATGCGCACGCGCTTTGGCGGCGCTCGCGTCGTGGACTGGCTGGCCGGCGAGCAGTTCCCTCGCATTTGTTGAGGCGTTAAGAAAGGCACTTGGAAGTTCATAATGAGTGAAATGCCTACCATCCTGATCGTTGACGATGAAATCCGCTCGCTGGAGTCGCTAACGCGCATTCTCAGCGAGGATTTCGACGTCCGCACCGCAAATACTGTCGCTAGTGCCTGGGACATCCTGGAAAATGAATTGGTACAGGTAATTCTGTGCGATCAGCGGATGCCGGATCAGAGCGGTGTGGAGTTCCTCACCGAGTGCCGCAATCGCTGGCCGGATATCATCCGCATGATCGTCTCAGGTTACACCGATGCCAGCGATATCATCGATGGCATCAATACGGCGGGTATCTATCAATATATTACCAAGCCCTGGCATCCGGATGCGCTGATCCTAACATTAAAAAACGCCGTGCGCCTCTTCGCTCTGCAAAGCGAGAACGAGCTGCTTGCCAATGAACTGAAGATGTTTCCCTCCAGCGCCGACAAAAAGGTGAACGAGCGCCGTAGCATCTTGCGCCGGAATTTTGATTTCGACGATGGCATCGTTCGCGCTGAGGACAGCCCCATGAACGAGGTATGCGACACGTTGCGCTTGGTCGCGCCGTTTGATGTGCCGGTGGTGTTGTTCGGCGGCTCCGGAACAGGTAAGGAACTGGCCGCACGCGCGTTGCATTACAACAGCCTGCGCTGGAACAAGCCCTTCGTTGTCGAGAATTGCGGCGCGTTGCCCGACCAGCTTCTTGAAAGTGAGTTGTTCGGCCATAAACGCGGTGCTTTCACCGGGGCTGTCACCAATCATGTCGGCCTTTTTGAGCGTGCCGATGGCGGCACGGTATTCCTTGATGAAATAGGTGAAGTTTCTCCAGCCTTCCAGGTCAAGCTGCTGCGCGTATTGCAGGAAGGCGAAATCCGCCCAGTGGGCAGCGGCCAAACACGCAAGGTGGACGTCCGTGTCATTGCGGCAACCAATAGCAACCTTGAGGAGGAAGTCAGCACGAAGCGATTCCGCGCCGATCTCTATTACCGGCTAGCGGGTATCGTCATCCATCTGCCCTCATTGCGCGACCGCAGAGGCGATATCCCGGTGCTGACACAGACTATCCTCGAAAATTGCGCAACCAAGCTTGGTAAACGGGTGCCCGGCATTTCCGAAGAAGCCCTGGACTGAGCATTTACGATCGATGATAAAAAATAGGACAGTACCGACGACGACATCGCCGAACAGGAAGGCACCTTGAAAGACCGCATCGCTGAGGTGGAAGCCCGCATCATCCGCGAAACGCTTATCCGCAACCGGTGGAACAAGTCGAAAACGGCTAAGGAACTGGGATTGTCGCGTGTAGGTCTGCGTGGCAAGCTCGAACGCTACGGTCTTGAGAATGTCCAGCCCCTGCATATGCGCCAGGCGATAGGACGAAAAGAAAGATTATAATGCCCTGGTTCGACCGTTACTCCAAACATGCCAAAGGCAAGATGCCGCCACATCCGGCCGCCTTTGATGCTGCTGGCGAGGATGTGTGGATCGAAGTCATCCGCAAAATGGACGAGGTCTATGCCGACCTCCTGCAATCGCAGACGCAGCTAGAGCAGCAGAACGCACGTCTGGAAGAAGCCCAGGCCTTCATCGGTTCTGTGCTTGCTTCCATGACCGATGTGCTCATCGTCTGCGATACCGAAGGTTTGATCCAGCAGGTGAATCCCGCTTTGGAGCGCCTTACCGGCAAATCCGAAGCC
Organism: Alphaproteobacteria bacterium; assembly: GCA_037387425.1. Lineage (GTDB taxonomy): Bacteria > Pseudomonadota > Alphaproteobacteria > Rhizobiales > Rhodomicrobiaceae > JARRLC01. The sequence goes on along the minus strand of JARRLC010000056.1, from coordinate 8,122 downwards.
GAACTCAGCGGTAAACTGCTCGATGTCATCTTACACCCGACAAGCCTCGACAAGCTGGACGGCTTCCAGGAACGCCTCAATGGCGGCGGTCAATTGAACGACTGCGAGGTGTCGCTTGCTGCTCCTAACGGACAAGTGGCGCCGCTCTCCATGAATTGCACCACACGCCGCGATCACAAAAACCGGCTGGTCGGATTCGTGCTGGTTGGCAGGCCGGTCGGCGAACTGCGCCGCGCTTACGAACAACTCGACAAAGCCCACCAGCAATTGACGCAAACTCAGCAGCAATTGGTGATGTCAGAGAAAATGGCCGCGCTTGGCCGTCTGGTTGCCGGTGTCGCGCATGAACTGAACAACCCGATCAGTTTCATTTTTGGCAATATGCATGCGTTGAAACGTTACGGCGGCGCCATCACCCACTATCTCGAAAGTTGCGATCAGAGCTATACTGATCCGCAGCTCCAGGAACTGCGCAAGCAACTAAAAATAGACCAAATCATCCGTGATATCTCCCCTCTGGTGGAAGGCACGCTGGAAGGCGCCGAACGCGTCAGCTATATCGTGAAAGACCTGTTGCGATTTTCCAGCAATCAGGAGGAAACCCCCGAACAGGTCGATCTGGTGCAACTGGCGCGCACCGCTGCTGACTGGGTCGTCAAGGCCAAGCGCATCAAGCCAGCCGTCCGCTTCGACATGCCCAACTCACTGGAAATCGTGGGGCACAAAGGATTGATGCATCAGATCATCGTCAATCTGGTACAGAACGCCGCCGATGTGCTCACAGGACATCCAGCACCACTCATCGAGATAGCCTGCCGCAGGCAGAATGGTTATGTCGCCGTCGAGATCGCCGACAACGGCACCGGCATCCCTGAGGATAAGCTCGACAAGATTTTTGAGCCGTTTTTTACCACCAAGCCTATCGGACAGGGAACCGGGCTGGGGCTGTATGTCAGCTACAGTATGGTGCAAAAACAAGGGGGCACGCTCCAGGTTGCTAACCGCCCGCAAGGTGGCGCAATATTCACCCTCAGGATGCCAGTAAATGAAAATCCCCTCGGCTAACCCGACCCCACCTCCAGGCAAACGCGTGAACCTGTTCTGGCTGCAGTCAGGCGGTTGCGGAGGCTGTACCATGTCGCTGCTCGGCGCCGAAAGCCCTGACCTGCTGACTGCTTTTGAGGCTGCTAATATCGAGATGCTGTGGCACCCCTCGCTCAGTGAGACAAGCGGTGCCGGGGCTATCTCGCTGTTGGAGCGTATCCGCTCGGGCGAACAGGCGCTCGATATTCTCTGTCTCGAAGGCGCGGTGATGCGTGGCCCGAATGGCAGCGGCCATTTCCATATAATGGCCGGAACCGGCAGGCCGGTCATGTCCTGGATTGCCGATCTCGCGAAACAGGCCAATTACGTCGTGGCGGTCGGCAGTTGCGCGGCTTTCGGCGGCATCACCGCCGCGGGCGCCAACCTTACCGAGGCTTGCGGTCTGGCTTATGAGGGCACTAGGCGTGGCGGTCTGCTCGGCAAGACGTTTCGTTCCCGCGCCGGACTACCGGTTATCAATATCGCAGGTTGCCCTATCCATCCCGCCTGGTTGATCGAGGCATTGCACCAGATCGCTACCGGACGGTTCACGATGCACGATTTGGACGAATGGGAACGTCCGCTCGCCTATACGGTTCATCTCGTACACCATGGCTGCTCGCGAAACGAATTCTATGAATTCAAGGCTAGCGCCGAAAAACTCTGTGATCTCGGCTGTATGATGGAAAATCTTGGCTGCAAGGGGACGCAGGCGCGTGCCGACTGCAATATCAGACAGTGGAACGGATCCGGCTCATGTATCCATGGCGGCTACCCTTGCATTAATTGCACTGAACCGGGTTTTGAAGAACCTGGGCACACCTTCACCGAGACGCCGAAAATTTCGGGCATTCCCATCGGCTTGCCCACGGACATGCCCAAGGCATGGTTCGTGGCGCTTGCCTCGCTTTCCAAGGCAGCAACGCCCGCGCGCCTGAAAACCAATGCAACTGCGGCTGACATAAAAATACCGCCCGTCGGACGAAAGAAGGCCCGCCCATGACCCGTCTCATTGTAGGCCCTTTCAACCGTGTCGAAGGAGACCTGGAGGTTAAGCTCAGCATTGAAGATGGAGCTGTGCGCGAGGCGCATGTGGTCTCGCCGCTTTATCGCGGTTTCGAGAGCATTCTGGGGGGGAAGCCACCTTCCGATGCGCTCGTCTATGCGCCACGCATCTGTGGTATTTGCTCTGTGTCGCAATCTGTGGCAGCAGCACAGGCTCTGGCTGAGGCAGAAGGTTCAGCACCTCCTCCGAATGGCCGCCTCGCTGTCCATCTGATCCACGCGGCGGAGAATGTGGTGGACCATCTGACGCATTTCTACCTGTTCTTCATGCCGGATTTTGCTCACCCAGCCTATGCGCGCGAGCCCTGGTATGAAGCAGCCGCCGCGCGTTTCGCCGCCGTGAATGGCAACGCCACACGCGAAATGCTGCCCGCCCGGGCGCAGTTCCTGCACCTGATGGGGATATTGGCGGGAAAATGGCCGCACACACTCGGTATCCGTCCAGGAGGATCGACGCGGTCGGTTTCCGCCAATGAAACCGTACGGTTGATGGGGCTTCTCACCGGGTTCCGGCGGTTCTTGCAGCAGACGCTGTTCGGCGCCTCGCTGGAGGAAATTGCCGCGCTCGGTTCCATGCGGGAACTTGCGGCCTGGGCAACGAGCACCACCCATATAAGCAGCGATTTCCGCCATTTCCTACATCTTTCCGGCGCGCTCGGACTTAATCGCCTGGGGCGCGCGACCGACCGTTTCATGAGTTACGGTGCTTATCCCAGCAGTTCTGGCGTCGAAGCGCCTCTCTTCCCCAGCGGCGTCTGGACCCCCGATGGAACCGAAGAGTTCGACCCAGCCGCCATCACCGAAGACCTTAGCCATGCCTGGTACGAACCCGTAAGTGCGCCGCAATCGCCTTTCCAAAGTGAGACACGCCCCAATCATGATCAGCCGGACGCTTACACCTGGTGCAAAGCGCCTCGCCTTGGCGGTGCGGTGGTGGAGGTGGGGGCCATCGCGCGGCAAGCCGTGGATGGGCAGCCTCTCATTCGCGAGTTGATCGCCACCGCAGGCAGCAACGTGCATGCGCGAGTGGTAGCGCGGCTCATTGAAATTGCACGTATCGTTATCGCCATGGAAGGCTGGGTGGGCGCCATAGAGCCCGGCTCCGTGTTCAGCCATCACGGCAACATGCCAAGGGACGCAACCGGCATCGGCTTGACGGAAGCGGCGCGCGGCTCACTCGGCCATTGGTTGAGAGTGGAGAAAGGCCGGATCGCCAATTATCAAATCATCGCACCGACGACCTGGAATTTCTCACCGCGCGATGCGGGTGGAACGCCTGGCGCGCTTGAGCAGGCGTTGGTGGGCGCGCCTGTACATCCGGGGGAGGCTGAGCCGGTCGCCGTACAGCATATCGTGCGCTCGTTCGATCCCTGCCTCGTCTGCACCGTGCATTAGGGCCTGTTGACATTTAGCACACGAGGCTGCGTTGGGCCAAAATCGTTTCTGAACAGGAGAAAAGCACAAGACAGTGTGGACACTTTCGAGCATTTTCGACGCATTCAGAGGCGATTTTGGCCCAACCCCGAAGGGGCCGCGCGCAAATTCGCCATCTCGGCGTCGCAGAACCTTGAAAGGGGAACACCCTTCCTTCGGTTCTGCTCCTGGAACTGGCGAATTTTCGCTGCGGCGCAGCCCGTGCGGTAAATGTCAACAGGCCCTAAAGCATTTTCAGCAAAAGTTGCGAGACTTCCCGCGCTCGTGAAAATGCAACAAAACAAGAGGTTAGAACAGGAAAACCATGACGCAGGAACGTCACAATATCGTGGGACGTCATTTTCGGATTCGTGGACTGGTGCAAGGTGTCGGCTTCCGGCCTCATGTCTGGCTACTGGCTCGCGAAGCGGGGTTGTCTGGTCAAGTACTTAATGACGGCGAGGGTGTGGAGATTGAAGCTTGGGGCACTGCGAGTGAGCTTGATGCATTTACCGCAAAATTAACGGCAGAAGCCCCACCGCTCGCCAGCATTACAAACGTGCAAACAGAAGTGCTCTTAGGCACAGCGCCGCCTTCTGGCGATTTCATCATTGCGCCCAGCGCTCACGGCGCGATCACCACGGGCATCGTGCCGGACGCAGCGACCTGCCCGGCCTGTCTTGAGGAAATTCTCGATCCCAACAACCGGCGCTATCGCTACGCTTTCACCAATTGCACCCATTGCGGACCTCGCCTGTCGATTATACGGGGAATCCCCTATGACCGGGCGTCAACCTCTATGAGCGCCTTCCCCATGTGCCCGGCCTGCCAGGCAGAATATGAAGATCCCGCCGACCGGCGCTTCCATGCGCAGCCTAATGCCTGTCCAGTCTGTGGGCCACGTCTCTGGCTAGAAGACCATTCGGGGAAACTAATTGCCGTTGATCCCATCGCCGAGACCGCCCGTTTGCTGCTGAATGGCGCTATTGTCGCCATAAAGGGAATAGGTGGATTTCATCTCGCCTGCGACGCCACCAACACTGATGCTGTCGCGATTTTGCGACAGCGCAAACACCGCGACGCCAAGCCGTTTGCCGTGATGGTGTGCGATTTGACGCAAGCGCGCCTTTACGCGGCTATCAGCGACGCCGAGATCAGGGCTTTGGAAAGCCCCGCCGCGCCTATTGTGCTCGTCAAGATGGCTGGCATGCCTCTCGCCGCAGGCATTGCACCAGGGCATGACCATCTGGGACTGATGCTCCCCTATACACCGCTTCACCATCTGCTCATGCGCGAGACGGGCTGTCCGCTGGTGATGACGTCGGGCAATCTATCCTCGGAACCGCAAGTCACCAGCAATAACGAAGCGAAGGAGAAATTAAGCGGCATCGCTGATGCCTGGCTGATGCATGACCGGGATATTGTCAACCGGCTGGACGACGCGGTGATGCGTATTGATGCGCCAGGGCCTGCTATTCTGCGCCGTGCGCGTGGCCTTGCGCCTCAGCCTCTACCCCTGCCGGACGCTTTTAAAGGCTCTTCTCGCGTTCTTGCCATGGGAGGCGAGTTGAAATCCACTTTCTGCCTTCTGAAAGACGGACAAGCGATCCTTTCGCAGCATATGGGCGATCTGGAAGACGCCACCACTCATGCCGATTACCGCAAAACCCACGCGCTCTACCGCCAGATTTTCGACTTCTCCCCCGAAGTCATCGCCATCGACCACCACCCGAACTATCTCTCCAGTCAGTGGGGAAACGTCCTTGCAGCGGAAACCGGCGCGGCTGTCGTCGCGATACAGCACCACCACGCCCATCTCGTGGCTTGCTTGGGTGAAAATGGCATCGATCCTGACGCTGCCCCAGCGTTAGGGATCATTCTGGATGGACTGGGGCTAGGCGATGACGGCACCATCTGGGGAGGAGAGTTGTTGCTGGGCGGTTATGATAGTTACAAGCGCGTGGGACACTTCGTGCCTGTCGCCCTGCCCGGAGGTGAGCAAGCCATCCGCGAGCCATGGCGCAATGCCTTTGCCCATATCCGTGCAGCTTTCGGTGAAGAAACCGAAGCGCGGCTAGCGGGAACGGACTTCGGTGCTTTCCTCGCGGACAAACCGCTCACGACCCTGGACAAAATGATCGCACGCGGCATCAATGCTCCGCTTTCGTCATCCGCCGGAAGGCTGTTCGATGCCGTGGCCGCCTTGACTGGAATATGCTGTGAACGCCAATCCTATGAGGGACAAGCCGGCATGCAACTTGAGGCAGCAGCACGTCCGTTCCTTGCCAGTGAAACCGCCTACCCTTTAACCGTAGATGGCCGTGATCCCCTGGTTCTTTCCTGGCGCCCGTTATGGTTAACGCTTCTGGAGGACCTTAGCGCTGAAGTGCCTGCTGGACGTGTCGCGGCTCGTTTTCATCTCGCACTCGTAGCAGGACTGGCTGATGCCGCAAATCGCATCGCCAGCCAGCATGGCGTGAGGCGTGTCATCCTGTCGGGTGGCGTGATGCAAAACCAGATCTTGCTGGAAGGATTGTTCCAGAGGCTACGCGAGGAGGGTTTCGAAGTTCTCACGCACAGCAAAGTGCCACCGAATGACGGCGGCCTCTCGCTTGGTCAAGCGCTTTTCGCCGCAAGGGTGAATTGCACCTCGGTGAGCAAGAGCCAAATCTGCCCCGATTGAATCAAGGCATCGGCTCTAGAGCCTGTCGTCTCCAACCAGATTCAGGTTTCCCCTTTGGCGCCAATCATGATTCCCTTGGCTTAAGGGCACTGGGAGGCATGAGATGGGTAAACCGCATCCGGTTGAACTCCGTGAACGTGTGGTCGCGTTCGTGGATGAGGGGCATACGCATCGCGCGGCGGCTCGGTATTTCCGAATATCGCCGCGTTTTGTCAATGACATGATCAAGCTGCGGCGCGAAACGAAGGCCTTGTCGCCCAAACCGCAAGGTGAACCGCACCGGGATTGTCGGAGGCGGTTTTGTTTGAGTCACGCCGCCAAGTACACCTCTTTCATCTTGGCGTAAAACAATGCCTCGGCTTCAGCGGGCGGAATGCAACCGATGGGCTCTAGTGCATTGATCCAAACGAAGGCTGCAGCCGAGTTTGGAAAAATTGATGCATAAACAAAGAGCTAGTGCACTCATGCGTGAATCTTCTGAATGCGTCAGTGCACCAGGAGCCGCCGATTGTTAAACCAGTCCACCCATTCCAGCGTGGCATACTCGACGGCCTCGAATGAGCGCCATGGTCCACGTTTGTGGATCACCTCCGTTTTGTAAAGGCCGTTGACGGTTTCCGCCAGGGCGTTGTCGTAGGAATCCCCGACGCTGCCCACGGACGGTTCGATCCCGGCCTCGACCAGCCTTTCAGTATATTTGATCGAGACATATTGCACGCCGCGATCCGAGTGGTGAATGAGGCCGCAGCCTCGCACCGGCCGCCGCTTATAAAGCGCCTGTTCGAGGGCGTCGAGGACGAAACCCGCATGCGCCGTCCGGCTCGCCCGCCAACCGACAATCCGCCGTGCGAATGCGTCGATCACAAACGCGACATAGACAAAGCCCGCCCAGGTGGGAACGTATGTAAAGTCCGACAACCACAGCATATTTGGCTGTGGAGCGCCGAACTGCCGGTTGACGCGGTCAAGCGGGCAAGGCGTCGCATTGTCGCTAACCGTGGTCTTGATCCGCTTGCCGCGGACCGCGCCCGCCAAACCCAATTGGCGCATCAGCCGCTCCACAAGCGAACGTTCACTCGTTGAGCGACGTTTGTTCTCTTCGCGATCAGCAAGACATCGCGACAAGCGCTCACTTGGGCAGCGGGCGACATCAATGCCCTCCCGCTGCAACTGCCGCCACACTTTGCGTGCGCCGTAGACGGAGAAGTTCTCCTTAAACACCCGTTGCACCACGATTTTTAAACGCTCATCCCGCTTTGCCCGCTCTGGCGGTTTCGCCGGATCGGCACGGCGCGCAGAGTGCAGATGGTAGGTTGACGGGGCGATCGGCAGTATCCGGCAGATCGGCTCGACCCCGTGTTTTCCCCGCTGCTTGTCGATAAAGGCGATCATGTCTTGGACCGGCTCTGAGCTCCGCCATCGCAAAATAAGCGCTGGCCTTGCGCAGGATCTCGCCCGCCTGCCGAAGCTCGCGCACCTCACGCTCCAGGGCTTTGATCCGTTCGCGTTCGTCCGTCGTCAGACCGGCGAGCAAGCCACGATCGCGTTCCGCCTGGCGCACCCATTTACGCAGCGTCTGCGCGGTGCAGCCGATCTTCGCCGCAATCGATTGCAACGCCGCCCATTCCGAAGCGTATTCGCTCCGGTGATCCGCCACCATCCGCACCGCACGCGCCCGCACTTCCGGTGAATATTTCGTCGCCGGATTGTTCGTTATCGCTCCATCCTCTCAAGTGTGGGAGCCTCCGACAATCCCGGTGCGGTTCATTGCACGGGTGCGTGACGGCCAAGGCCTCAAGCTCTGCCTCCGCCCCCCGCGCCACGGCATGGACGCCCGCCCTCGCTTCGGCCAGAGCCAGCGCGATGGCCCGCCCGTGA
>JARRLC010000055.1:0-14819 GCA_037387425.1 Alphaproteobacteria bacterium | reverse complement strand
TCTTCATGTCCTTCATGACGAAGCTTGCATCGAGCTTCTTCTTGTAGGCGGCCAGGTTCTCCGCGGTCATCGGGTCGCGGCGCGTCTTGATGGCGGCGATCACTTCGGCAGCGACTCGGCCCGTGGTCATGGCGAGGTTGGAGCCTTCGCGATGTACCGCGTTCACAAACTGCCCGGCATCGCCGACGATCAGCCAGCCATCGCCGAAAAGTTGCGGGATCGCCTTGTAACCACCCTCGGGGATGAGATGTGCGGCATATTCCTTCACCTCCGAGCCCGCGATGAGCGGCGCCACGGTGGGGTGCGCCTTGAAGGCCTCCAAGAGGCCGTAAGGCGTTTCGCCGGTCTCCTGGAAATCCGATACCAGGCAACCGATACCCAGCGAGATCGACTCCTTGTTGGTGTAGATGAAGCCCGTGCCGGTCATACCCTTGGTGATGGTGCCCGTGGCCTCGATCACCACGCCTTCCTCGCCTTTCAGGTTGAAGCGAGCGTCGATAGTTTCCTGCGGGAGGAAATGCATTTCCTTCACCGCCAGGGCCACGCTTGCGGGTTCCGGCGTTGGGCGTAGGCCAGCGCGCGTGCCGAGCAATCCGTTTACGCCCTCAGCCAGCACCACCACATCAGCGCGGATGAAGCCGCCCGTACGATCCGTGCGCACCCCGATGACCGTTCCATCATCGCGGCGCACCAGTTCGGTGACGGTTGTCTCGCAGATCACCAGCGCGCCCGCATCTCGGACCTGACGCGAGAACCACTTGTCGAACTGCGCGCGTAAGATTGTGTAGCGGTTCGGTTTTTCCTCGTTGAAGTCATCCGAGCGGTACTGCATGCCGGAAAACGAGCTGTCGTTCATCATCCAGATGCGCTGCTCAATGATATGGCGCTCAAGCGGCGCTTCCTCGCGGAAATCGGGGATGATTTTTTCCAGCGCGTCGGAATAAAGGATGGCGCCTTGCACGTTCTTCGAACCGGCATATTCGCCGCGCTCAAGCTGCAAGACTTTCAGCCCGTTCTTGGCCATGGTGTAAGCACACGCGTTGCCTGCTGGGCCAGCTCCAACAACGATGGCGTCGAATTTTTCTTCGATCATAAGAGAGCCTCCTTCAGCTCGCGAGCAAATCATGGCTATGGGGCGAAAGCCGCTTGGCGAACGCAGTTGTTAGTGCGGGCAGAATACGCATAGCGTCACCGACCACCCCGACATGGGCGAAGTCGAAAATCGGCGCGTTTTTATCGGTGTTGATAGCGACGATCAGGTCCGCGCCTTCCACGCCAACGCGATGCTGGATCGCGCCCGATATGCCCGCCGCGATGTAAAGCTTCGGGCGGATGGTTTTGCCGGTCTGGCCGATCTGGCGGTCTGCGGGCATCCACCCCTTTTGCACCAAGGGACGCGAGCCGCCATATTCAGCGCCAAGCGTGTTCGCTAAGGCTTTGACAAGTTGGTAATTCTCCGCCGCTTGCAGACCCAGCCCGCCAGCCACCACGATATCGGCGTAAGCGAGGTTGGCCTTGTTGGTATCGCGGTCGGGAATGAAGGACAGCACCTTGGTAACGATGTCATCTTCGGTGAGGTCCGGTTTAACTTCCACGACGCGGCCGACCTTGCCTTCAGAGCGCTCCGGCATGGCCATTACTCGCGGACGAATGGTCGCCATTTGCGGGCGGAAATTCAGTGTGTAGATGGTGCACAGAAGCGAGCCGCCGAAGGTCGGACGCGTGGCCGCCAGCGATTTGTCCGCGTCCACGTCCAGCTCGGTGCAGTCTGCGGTGAGGCCGGTGAAGAGCGTGGTCGCCACTGATCCAGCGAGGTCGCGGCCAAGCGTAGTCGCGCCCAGAAGCAGAATTTCCGGCTGGTAGGTGTTAACGACTTCAGTGAACGCCTTAGTATACGGATCGTTGCGGTAATCAGCCAGCGTTGGGTGTTCGACCAGATAAGCGACATCCGCGCCATATGAGAAGCATTCGCCTGCCGCGGCCTTGAGCTGTTCTGCGGAAGCGCCCATCACGACGCCCGCCAGTTCCACGCCCAGCTTGTCAGCCAGCTTGCGGCCTTCGCCCATCAGCTCCCACGACACAGGATGGATTTCGCCGCGCTCCATCTCCACGAACACCCAGACGTGCTTGTACGACTTGAAACGCTCGGGCAGTTCCTTCTTCATTCCGGCGCGGCCGCCTGCTGCTGGTTTAGCGGGGCTTTTGCTCATGGCTCGTCTCCATTTCTCGTGCTTCTCATCTCTCTTTAGGAAATGAGGGGGAATTCACGTTTAGTATCCCGCAACTGCTTTCTTCATTTCGTCTTCCAGCGCAGGCTGGCGGATGAAAACTTCTTCAATTAGCGCGGTGGCGATCTCTTCAGTGGTCTTGGTGCCCACTTCGATCTGGTGCGCTTTCTCAGCGCGGGCCGTAGGCGCAAAGACGCGCTTCACCACCGTTGGCGAGCCGCGCAGGCCGCATTTCATAACGTCCTCGATCCCAGCTTCTGCCGCTGTCCATTTCACGACTTCGGCGCGCGCCGCCCGCAGAGCATCCTCCATGGAACCGCGCCGGATGTCGCATGTGCCTTCCAGCATGGTGATGAGGCAGGGCAGATTGGTATGTAGCTTCTGCACGCCGCCTTCAGCGCGGCGTTCCACGATGATCTTGCGCGTGTCCAGATCAAGCTCGTTGATCTTGGCCACATAGGTGAGCTGATGCAGATTGAGCCGCTTGGCGATGCCGGGGCCCACCTGGGCGGTATCGCCGTCAATGGTCTGCTTGCCGGTGAATACGATGTCCGGCGCACCATACACTTCGCCGATTTTCTTAATGGCCGAGGCGAGCGCAAAGGATGTCGCCAGCGTATCCGATCCGGCAAAAAAACGGTCTGTTAGCAGCACCGCGCGGTCGGCGCCAAAGGTCAGCGCTTTACGCAAGCTGTCCTCGGCCATGGGCGGCCCCATGGTAAGCACGGTGACTTCGCCGCCAAGTTCGTCGCGCAGGCGCAGGGCCTGTTCCAGCGCGAACAGATCGTATGGGTTGATGATGGTTGGCACGCCTTGGCGCATGATGGTGTTCGTCACCGGATGAACGCGGATTTGCGCTGAATCCGGCACCTGCTTGATGCAGACGACTATATGCATCATAAGTTCCTTTGCGGTTGAATGCGTGTCTTAACTTCATTCATGCAAGGACGATGCCAATTTAGGTGTTCTGGAATAAATTTATGTTTTTCAATGGATTAGTCAGATGTAGCTGGGCGCATGCTATCCACCGGCATCGGTAATGTCGGCATTCCGACACAGTTTGTGTCCGCAACAAACGGAATGCTTTGAGACAAGGCTCACGTGGATTTCGATAGAAGGGAGGAGTAAGGCGCAAGCGATATCTGAGGTGGAAACCGCAGCATTCGCCAGCGCCCCAACCCAAGACCTCAACACAGAGGCGACGGACGGCCACCAAATCGGCACCTAAACAAACGTGTCCGAGGGCTCCGGTAGCAACGCAATGTCCTGGAGCTGGCGCAGTCCCACCGGCTGGAATATTGCTTACCACGGCATATTTCACGCAGTCTTCGTGCCCAAGCCGAGTGTGCCCGACGTATTGCAAGCGAGCGTCCACGCCCCACCCCAGTGCCGGTTGTGTATGAATTGCAGTACTCAATAGCATTGGCGGGCGTTGAAGAGTAAGTCACACCCACCAGAGCCACTGCTGCAACAAACGGAGTAAGCGCTAAAGTAAAAAGCATCTTTTTCATGTTTCTGCTCCTTCCAACGACTTGTGTGTCGTTAGAAGGTTTGACGCAACGAGCAGAAATTAGGTTCACGCTTTTGTGAAAGATTGCTGGAAAATATTCGGTACTCCGCTAAATGAGTGTGCTGTTGGGCACGTATTGTCGATAACCCGACAAATCCAGCCGCCCCTACAATTTGAAATCTTCCAGAGGCACGAAGGTGCCGGATGATCCTTCTTCTTTGGGCTCAGCAGCATTTTTCAGCACTTTGAACACGCGCTCTTCCAACGGGCTCGAATTGACGAAATCCTGATAGGCGCGTTCCAGGTAGCTGCGGCACCGTGCGATCACCACGCTATTGGGCAGACCTTCGAGGTCGTCGCCGCCCATGTATTCGCCCATGCGCTTCAAGATATGCATGCGCGCGACATCAAGCCGCCTGGGGTCGTATTTCACGCCCAGCCCGGTGAAGAAATCTTCCGCCGAGGAATAGGTTTTCAGCCTAGCCAGCACATCTTTTTCAGAAGCCAGCGGGATAACAGGCGTGAAGCCGCACATTGAAGGCTCAGTCATGGGAGGCGTCCTTTAAAGAGCGTTGATCTTTTCAGCAAGCAGCCGGGTAAAATCGGCCATGGAGATGCAATGTTTCGTGCGCGACGCATGCGCTTTGATGATGTTCAGCACGGTTTGCGCTTCCGCCACGCCATCGGGCAGTCCGGCAGCGGCGAGCGCACGGCGTACTCCGGAAAGGCCAGAATGCTTGCCCAACACAAGTGTGTGGCTACGCCCTAGCAAGCCGGGATCAAGCGCCTGATATGTGCAAGTGTCTTTCAGGAGGCCATCAACATGGATGCCGCTTTCATGGGTGAAAACTGCACCGCCAACGATAGCCTTGCCTTCCGGGATCAAGCGCCCCGAAGCACTGGCCACCATATCGGCGATGCCGCCTAGCATTCTTGGGGCAACGCCGGTCGTAAGGCCATAAAGCGTCTCAGCCGCGACAGCGATTTCTTCCAAGGGCGCGTTACCTGCGCGCTCGCCCAGACCGGCGACCGTCACGCTGGCATGAGACGCGCCTGCCCGCACCGCGGCTAGTGTGTTGGCTGTGGCTAGCCCTAGATCGTCGTGGGCGTGGATTTCGATTTCCAGATCCGTGACGGCGCGTAACCGCTCGATAAGCGCGTGGGTGGAAAACGGGTCGAGTACACCCAGCGTATCCGCCACGCGGAAGCGGCGTGCGCCTGCTGCGGCCACGGTGTCGAGCACCTGGCAGAGGAAGTCAGGGTCGGCGCGAGAGGCGTCCTCGCCGCCAACCGCCACGTCAAGGCCACGTTCGCGCGCATAAGGCACCACATCGGCGATAGCGGTTAGCGTCCAGTCGCGCCCCGCGCCGAATTTGGCCTTGAGCTGAATGTCCGACACCGGCACCGACAAGTTCACCATCGGCACGCCTGAGGCGAGTGCGGCGTCAACATCGGCATGACGCATGCGGCACCAAGCCATGGGGCGTATCTTGATGTCGTCTTCTACCAGTGCGCGGATGTTCTCGATTTCCTCCGGCCCCATAGCGGGGGTGCCGGCCTCCAGCTCAGGAACGCCTGCTTCGCCAAGCGCCCGAGCGATGGCCAACTTTTCTTCCAAAGTGAAGGCAACGCCTGGCGCCTGCTCGCCATCGCGCAAAGTCGTGTCGTTAAGTATCAGCCGTTTAGCGCTATCCATCGGTTACCTCCCGCAAGACGATCCACTCGCGCTGCTGCAACTGCACGACGAGGTAACGTTGGGGTTATTGAAGGAAAAGCCAGCACGTCCCGCTTCTTCGACGAAATCGACCGATACGCCAGACAGTAACGGCGCAGACATCGGATCGATGAACACGCACATGCCGCATGTCTCCACGATGATGTCATCTTCGCGGGGGCACGAATCCAGCCCGATCATATATTTGACGCCAGCGCAGCCAAGTTCGCGGGTCATGATGCGGAAACCGGCGCCTTCTTTGCCGGACTTTGAAATCGCCTGTTTGACAGCGGTGACGGCGTTATCTGTGAGCGTAACCATGGAACCTCCGATGAATTGCCACGATGCGTTGTCGTGCGCGGGGCAAGACGTAAAGCTTGCTCTATAGGGAGGTTATGCAAAGGTTGTGCCAGTTGTTATAGCATTGATACTCAACGGAATTCATGAGCCGAGCATTGTCGCAACCACGACAAAGCGCTAAATCCGACATGTCGGATCGGGAAGTAAAGAGCCGCTTTTGAGCAGGTGCCCCATTTTTTCAGCTGCAATACCTGATGAACTGCTATTGCCCGTGACTAAGGCCGCGAGGTTTCCTTCTGCGGCGCTGGCGTCTCAAAAGCACGCGTAGGATTGTTTGATTTATTCGGCCTCGCTCGCAACGTCATTTCTAGAGGGCACTTCTATCAACCCCGCTCACTGAAGCAGGTAAGAGCAAAATGAAGCCGTTGGCGGGGCGTCCACCCATCTGTTCAGTGTTGCATGGTTGTGAACGCCGCGCTCGGCCATAATCTCTGCTAAATCCCGATAGGAAACGGCGTAAAATGCACACAAGATTTGCGACAGAACTAAATTCGCCATCAGGTAACGGACTGAGTATCCACCGTTTCGCGGCTCTCAGTTTTCGCCTTCGCGGCATCCAACCGCTCCCGCACCAGTTTCGTCACGCCGGCGAAATCCAGCTTGCCTGAGCCGAGGATCGGAATATGCGCTTCGATCAGCACTTCAGCGGGGACCATCAGCTCAGATGCGCCGCGTTTCTTGGCGAACGTCCGGAATTCATCGCGGGTCGCGTCGCGGTTCTGCGTTATCAGCACCAGCTTCTCGCCTTTGCGCGCATCGGGAACCGCCGCAACCGCTGATAAAGCGTCAGGCCACAGCTCCGCCGCCAGGGCCTCAACAGCCGCCAGCGAGATCATTTCGCCGCCAATTTTGGCGAAGCGCTTGGCGCGCCCCTTGATGGTGATGAACCCATCGCTATCAAAGGCTACGATATCGCCTGTGTCGTGCCAGCCATCAGCAGGCGGTTCGAGCACGCCAGGGTTTTCGACGCGGAAATATCCGAGCATGACGTTCGGCCCATTAACGAGCAGACGACCGCCCTCTTCCATGCCAGGCACCGGCTCCAGCCGCACTTCCATGCCGGGTAGAATTCGTCCCACCGTGCCGAAACGGTTGAACATCGGCGTATTCAGCGCCAGCACCGGCGCCGTTTCGGTTACGCCATAGCCTTCGAGGATGCGCAGACCGAATTTCTCCAGATATGCGCGGCGCGTGGAGTCTTTCACCGCCTCGGCTCCTGCGACAATGTATCGTAGCGAGCGAAAATCATACGCGTTCGCGACCCGAGCATATCCCGCAAGGAATGTATCGGTGCCGAACATGATGGTGGCGTTCGCGCCGTAGACCAATTCAGGGATGATCCGGTAATGCAAAGGCGACGGATAAAGATAGACCGGCACGCCCGAAACAAGCGGTAATACCATGCCGGCTGTCAGCCCATACGAATGAAACACCGGCAGCACGTTGAACAGCTTGTCCGTGCGGCCAAAGTCAATCCGCGCGGCAATCTGGGCGGCATTGGCAAGGATGTTGCGGTTGGAAAGCACCACGCCCTTTGGCGTGCCTTCCGAGCCGGACGTGAACAAGATCACCGCCGGATCGTCAGCTTTGCGCGCAATGAGCGTTTTTTTCGCTTGGCGTAAGCCTCGAAGCTTGTCTGCGAACGTCACGCGTGCGCGGACGTCTTCCAGGTAAACGATTTGCACTTTGCGTTCGAGTTGCTCGATCAGCGCGCCAAGCTTGGCTTTTTCGATAAAGCTCCGCGCCGTAACGATGATTTTCGTCTCGGCGGCCTTGCATGCAGCGAGGATATTGGCGGCTCCTGCGGTGAAGTTGATCATCGCGGGCACGCGTCCCGCCGACATCAGCCCCAGGAGTGTTACCGCAGCGGCGTTGGCGTTAGGCAGCATCACGCCCACGGCCTTGCCTTCTTCAGCAAGCGGCATGAGTTTAGCGCCCAGCACTGCCGCTCCGGTAAGCATGCGTTTATAGGCCAGCGTGCCGGTAAGAGCGTCTTCCACTGCGACGCGTTCCATTCCGTGCTCTGAGGCGGCCTTTACAACAGCTTCATACACGGTGTGGTCAGTTGAGGTGGTGCGGAACACCAGATCTGACATGACGCCATAGAGCGCCGCTCCCGCTGCCTGACGCCGTTTTCTGCCCCTCAGCTCAGCCGGAACTGCCAGCTTGACCGGATCAAGCACTGTAACCGTTACTTTCGGGAACCAGCGGCGGCGCACCTGTTCAGGCTTAAGCCGCGAGAAAGGCGTTGCTTCCAGGCCGCTGAGATGTATCGGAACGACCGTCGCGTCCGATTTGTCGGCGATCAGTCCCGCGCCGTCATAAACTTTCATCAGCGTGCCGGTGACGGTCAGGCGGCCTTCGGGAAAGATGATCAGCGTTTCGCCCGCTTTCACGGTGTTGATGAGTGTGCGCGTCGCCATTGGCTTTGTCGGATCAAGTGGAATTGCGCGCCCGAACCGCAAAAACGGCTTTACCCACCGCCGCTGTGCAATGCTGGAGTCGATAGCAAACACCGGGTCGCCATCAATGATCGACAGCGCCAGCGCAGCGTCAAGAAAGCTGACATGGTTAAGCGCGATGATTTTGTTGCCGTTCGCCTTGGAGAGGTTTTCCACGCCTTTGACGTTCAGCCGGTAAAACGCGCGGAAGATGATGGACAAAAGATCGCGTACCGCGCTCGACGGCATAGTGCGTCCGATAACGTAAGCAACGATGAAGCTGCCTACGCCCATGCCTAACAACAGCATGCCGGTTGTTATGCCGAAGGTCTGTAACACCCCAACGAACAAGCTGCCCGAAACAATAAACCCGGCATTGAGCACATTGACCGCTGCTACCACGCGCGCGCGCCGATCTACCGGAGCCCAGGATTGCACCGCTGCGAAGACCGGCACGATGAATAGCCCGCCGCCGATAGCCAACCCCAAAAGCCCTATCGCGATGCGCCAGCCGAGAAACGACGAGAACACCGCCGTCACGCTGAGTTTTTCCCCTATTGCAGGTGCGGCGGTGAGAGCCGTCCAGCCGAGATCGCTTGCGAAAATGCCGATGATCACTGAGCCAATAACGGTCGGCAGCAAAATGATGCGTCCATGCGCGAGCCATGCAGCCAGCGCCGAACCAATGGCGATCGCTACTGCAAACAGCGTGAGATACGCCGTGAACACTTGGTCTACGCCGTTGACCGTATCAACGAGCGAAGGCAGCAGCGATATCACGATGGCTCCGGCAGTCCAGAACCAGCATGTCACCAGCCCGCCCCACCACAGACGTTTGTCGCCCCATAAATCGCGCAACAGCGATAAGGTGGAGCGCAGAATATTGGCGTCAACGCGCAAAGCGGGGGCGGCCTCGCCCGTGGGCGGGATCATCCGGGCCGACTGCCAGCAGAGCACGGCGAGCACCATCATCAGCGCGCCAAACACCAAAGGATTGCCGCCATCTTTTGCCGCAACCCCCGCCACGATGCCACCCAGCACAATGGCTGCAAACGTAGCGCCCTCGACAAGCGCATTGCCAGCAGGAAGCTCTTCACGGGCAAGATGATCTGGCAAAATGCCGTATTTGATGGGACTGAACAGCGCTCCAATGACGCCGAACAACAACAGCGCCGCAAACAGCAATGGCAGTGAATGCAGCGCGAAACCGAGAGCGGCTAGCAGCGCCACGCCAATTTCAATCAGCTTCAACCATGTTGCTACCCGCGCCTTGTCGTAGCGGTCGGCGAACTGCCCTCCCAGCCCCGAAAGCAGGAAATAGGGCGCCATGAGAACAGCGGTGGCGATGGTAATCAATGCGCCACCCTTTTCAGCGCCGAGCTTGAACATGATGAGGAAAACAAGCGCGTTCTTCAGAAAATTGTCGTTCAAGACAGAGAAGAACTGACACCAGAACAAGGGGGCGAAACGGCGAGATGACATTAAGGACATGGGGCTATTCCAAACTCCGATTTTAAGCCTTAATCGACTGTTTGCCGTGCATTGACAAGGCTCCACCTGCTAAAGTGGGAAAAACTTGCTGCTAAGAGCGCGCAATGGCCTTAAATATGCGTGGCATTAAGTGCGTGAACATTGTTCACGGTATGCACGGTACACAAGATTAGAGCGGTGTTCAAGTTATTTTGAACAACGTTCACAACATAAGAGAACCATGAAAACCAGCGAACGCAGACAAAATCTTAAAGAGACGCTCATCGTCGCCGCTACGCGCAATATAGATGCGCTCGGTCTAGCCGGAATTAAGGCGCGCGATCTGGCCGCCGAAGCAGGCTGCGCTGTTGGCGCGATCTATAATGTCGTCGCCGATCTCGATGAACTGGTGCTTGCGGTGAACGCGCGCACGCTGACCATGCTGGAAGACGAACTGAAGGCTGCCGCAGACGCAAACGCAAACGCAGATGTGGGCGAGGGGGCAGGCATTGCATCGTCGCAGACCGGTGTGGATAAATCGCAAGTTGACGAAGCTGTCGCGCAACTCGTGCGGCTGGCGATATGTTACTTGCACTTTGCAGCCAAACACACGCGGCGATGGCGGGCGATTTTTGAACATAACCTGCCGGAGGGAAGGCAACTGCCGGACCAGTATCAGGAGCAGCAGCGTCATTTGTTCGCTTTCATCGAAGAGCCGTTGCGCGTTTTGCAGCCTGGCTTGGCGCCT
The DNA here is from genome assembly GCA_037387425.1 of Alphaproteobacteria bacterium. Classification (GTDB taxonomy): domain Bacteria; phylum Pseudomonadota; class Alphaproteobacteria; order Rhizobiales; family Rhodomicrobiaceae; genus JARRLC01. Next base: position 4,348 of record JARRLC010000055.1, on the reverse strand, counting down.
GAACAGTCTGAGTTGCTGGCGCGCACGCTGTTTTCAGCGGTTCACGGCATTACGATCTTGGGGCTGGAGGAGAAACTGGGCGCGGTTTCGCTGGCTGATCTGGAACAGCAGATCATCACGGTTTTGACGGCGCTTGGGGCAGGGCTGTCGGTTCGATGAACTATGGCAAACGTGGTATAAGTTGGCTGCCTCGCCGCTGTAGGGTAAGGGCCGCGCCGCTGTAGGGTGGGTTAAGCGCTAGCGAAACCCGCCAAAGGTTCGCTGGTGTGATGGGGGCACGGAAGTTTACCCCATCCTACATCCTCAAAACTTCGTATAAATGCTCGCCGCGCCGTAAGTCGTTTTATTCTCATCGCTGTCGATGGAAAGGCCGCCCGATAAGGTCGTTTCCGTGCCATGAAAACGCAGCCGCAAGAAGCCGCCTGCGCGGGTGGTTTTGCAAGCCTCGCTAAGGTCGGCATCGCCCAAGGCATCGTATGACGCATCCACATCCGGGTGTTTGCCGAAAGTGCTCGCCTCAGGTCCGAGCGTGAGCCAGGGAAGCGCGCGAAAGCCCAGGCGTGCGTTGGCGGCGTAATCATGAAAGACGAGGTCGTTCTTTTGGTCGTTTTGGAAGGCCACGCCATAAGATGCATCGAACGAGAACCACAGCGTGTCGCTCAACGTTAGCCAGGTTTCCAGCGCCGTACGCGCGCCCCAGAGTTCATCGAAACGCAGTTCGGCGGGCCAGTTGGGGTTCAATGATGTTGCTGTGCCGCCGTTATACGCCAATCCGGCGAACGCCTTCACGATAAGCGGGCCGAATGTTATTTGGTAGCCGGGCATGATGGCGGCTTCGTAAGTTTCCATTTTCACGGCGCGTATTTTGTTGATTTTGTCTTCGCTTGTCAGCTTGTAGCCCAGGGAGGTGAGTTTGTCCTCAAGCTGGCGCCGTTCACTGTCTGGTAGTGTGTGTTCTGTCAGCTTCTGGCAATAACCGCTGAATTGAATGCCGGTTTTCCGGAAAATATCCTGAGCGGCCGTATCACAACGTTTAGTGGCGCTGTTGTTATATAAAGATACGCCATAGCCCCCCGAAAGCCGCATCCGCCATCCGTCTTGATCCAAGGGCCGCCCTAGTGCGATTGTCGCCGTGCCGTAGGTAGATTTCGAGTGATCGCTTAAGCCTCCGCCGCTGGAAAAATCGACATAATGCTTTCTGGCGCGTTGCGCGCTTTGATGTTGTGCAGCGTTTGTTGTGCTTTGTCTGGCGGAACGCCCTGTTATGCGCTGCCCACCGGATCTTGTTTTCCCGGACAAATAAGACGCCTTGGCCGCTTGAGCGCTGGCAATCAGCCCTTCGCCATGCCATTCCAATAACAGCGCCGCCGCCAACGCGACCGCGATGACACGCTTCCAACACATGATACGCCACACATACGCTACTCGATACACACGCTGAGCAATTCTCGTTCGCCAAGAAATGTTCAGAGACAAGATAATATATAAATAATTTTAACTACTTAGCGCTTCACTGTGCGAGTCCGTATTAACCACGCGTGTGGATAGTGTTCTTCTTTAATGACAGTTCTATATTTGCAACCATTGTATAACAACGTTGCCTGTTGCCGCCAATGCAGCTAAAAAGCGCCGTGGATTCTTCCGAAGCAGGATGACGAGCGAAATAGTGGACGCCACTAATCCGTGTCAAACATCCAGCGAGAAGCAAGCGTAAATGTCATGATCGTACGCCGCCTGTCATTCGTTGCACTGATTGCTATAGCAAGTATGTTTGCGGGGTGTTCGTCCGTGGGCGTTATGCCTCAAGACGCCAAACCGGCCATGGACATGCAAAAGCTTTCCGATGGCGACGGCAGCGTGAGCCTGGCTATACGCGAGAAAGGCAAAGGCGAACCGGTTATCATGCTGCACGGCTTGGGAGCTTCCAGCTACACTTGGCGGCATGTTCAGGATGGCTTGGCGCGGACGCATCACGTAATCGCTATTGATTTCAAGGGCTTCGGTCAGTCTGAAAAACCGCTGGACGGGCATTATTCGATCGCGGATCAGGCTCGGCTTATCGGGGAGTTCATCAGGGAAAGGAATTTGCGCGGGGTGACTCTGATTGGCCATTCCTTCGGTGGCGCTGTGGCGTTGACGATGGCGCTCAAGCAAAAAGACGCGGGCGAGCGGCGCATCAAGCGGCTGGTCTTGGTTGACACCGTCGCATACCGCCAGCCGATGCCGTTCTTTTTCAAAATGCTCAGAACGCCTGTCATCGGCGAGATAGGAATGGAGCTTGTTCCGTCCGATGTGCAGATTTCAAAGGCCCTTGCCTCCGCCTATTACAACAAAAATAAAATTGAACAGGATACAGTGGCGAATTACGCCGCCGCGCTCGACACCGAGGGAGGGCGGCACGCGCTTTTCCATACAATCAACAGCTTTGAGCCTGATAAGGCGGATTTCGTCGCGGCGCGCTACCACGAAATGAAGCTGCCCGCCTTGCTCCTATGGTGCGATCACGACCGCATCGTGCCACTTCGATTTGGCAGGAAGCTCGCACGCGATTTGCCGAACGCGCGAATCCAGGTCATCAAGAATTGCGGGCATATTCCACAAGAAGAGCAACCCAGCGCAACCTTGGAAGCGGTCAAGAGCTTTGTGCAATAGTGTGGCGGATAAGCCCCTTTCGTTTGCCACCACTTGTCCGCTCGCAAACGATTTCACATATAATAATCAAACATTTCTTACTCAATGTAACACCGCTTAGCTTTGGTCCGAAATCCAATAGAAGAGGTGGTAAATGGCTTTTGTCGATAACATACTGGACCGTTTAGGGCGTCTAATAGCTAAACAACTGGCGAATTCCAGCAGTGGCTATGAGCCATTCGTGCATCAAGATTTAGAAACACTTCGTCGAACACTCAAGCCAGGCGATGTACTCCTTTTCGATGGCAATCAGAAGATTTCGAACGCTATAAAATATTTGACGCAATCGTCCTGGTCACATGCTGCGCTTTATATTGGCGACTACGGTCCCAATACCGAAAACGACGAACCGCTCACCTTGATCGAAGCCAATCCCGGCGAAGGCGTGATTATGTCGCCGCTATCAAAATATATCACGTACAATATCCGCATTTGCCGTCCGGTTGGCTTGACGTCCGATGAAATTGAGAAGGTGGTGCGCTTCGCCATCAATCGGGTGGGACTGAAATATGATATGCGCCATATCCTCGACTTGGCGCGCTATCTCATCCCGACGCCTCCTTTGCCGGTTCGGTGGCGGCGACGCATGCTCGCTCTTGGTTCAGGTGAACCGACACGCGCTATTTGCTCAACGCTGATCGCTCAGGCGTTTCAAAGCGTGCGTTATCCGATTTTGCCGTGCGTAGAACAGATACCAGGGCATCAGCATGTTCAAAGCGCGTATAGCAAAAGGGAAGTCTTTCACATCCGCCACCACAGCCTGTTTACGCCTCGCGATTTCGATGTATCCCCCTATTTCAAGATCGTGAAGCCAATGGTTGAAGCCGGTTTTGATCCGCATAAGCTGCATTGGGCTGAGTAGTTATGCAAAATGCTCTAACTTCTTATTCCATTGCATTAGCGTCCGGCTAACTATCGAATAGATTCAATTGGTTAGCCGACAGCTCAGACGAGAAGGCGGTTTCGCGATCGAAAAGTGCTTGAGAAATAAGGACTTTCTCGAAAGGGCAGACCGACAAAATCTGTAGGAAAGTGTAGAGCGGCACGTCCAGCGCCAGCTCTTTTTTGATGATGACGATCAGGACGTACACGCACACAGCAACCCAGATTTGCGTCTTCACCGCATTTTCGGACGTGCCGTAGAAATGTTTGATGCGCAGGTTCTGCTTGATCCATTTGAAGAACAATTCCACTTGCCAGCGCTTTTTGTAAAGGGCAGCAACGGTCGCCGACGGCAGCGCGAAATTGTTCGTGAGGAAGACGAGCCTTCTGCCCGTCTCCGGATCGCGGAAGCGAACCCGCCGCAGGTGCTGAGGAAAATCTTTGCGCGCATAAAATCCATCAAGGGCGATCGTCTGATCGGCGATGATGCCCGCCGGTTTGTCCGCTGCATGAGAATAGACCCGGTGATAACGGGTGTTGCGTTTGGCGCGCGTGACAAAGAATGCGGATGCTACGTGTAACGTGTTCAGCCTCCGAAAATCGAGGTAGCCGCGATCCATGACGTAAATGGCCCCGGCCTCCGGCGTGATAAGGTCCAAAGCCCGCGCGTCGCCCATTTTACCATTAGAAACATGGATGAAGCTCGGGATGGGGCCTCGTAGATCAAGCAGCGTGTGCATTTTCACGGCGGCTTTGGTCGAGCGAAAATCGGCCC
>JARRLC010000054.1:0-17674 GCA_037387425.1 Alphaproteobacteria bacterium | reverse complement strand
GCCGCGGATCAACGGGATGCCGCTCGCCTGCACCTCGGCTGCGTAGATGGAATAAAATGGGTCGGCCGCGTAAATCGACAGCGCTGCAATCTGATCGCGACGTGCCAGCTTGAACAAAAGCTGATCTGTGCAAGCGTTGATGGAAACGACGCGCTGAGGCGGAACCGCAAGGGGATTGCCAAGTGCCGAGGGCAGCGTGAAGGTAAAAACGAGCACGAATACAATCAGCCCCGCCAGCAGAGGCCAGCGGGGCTGCGTAAAATAATTCTTGCCTGTTAGGCTCATGTTCGCTTGGCTCATGCGCCAGCGAAAGCGCTTTCGGCGGCTTGTTTCACTGCTTTTTGCACTTTTTCGAAAGCACGCACCTCAATTTGCCGGATACGTTCCCGGCTCACGCCGAATTCGCCTGATAGTTCTTCCAGCGTGGTGGGATCGTCGGAAAGACGACGCGCCTCAAAAATCCGTCGTTCGCGTGGGGTAAGCCCGTTCATCGCGCTGACGAGATAGGTGCGGCGGCTGTCAAGTTCTTCCTTGTCAGCGAGTGCGGTTTCTTGGTCAGGCTCATTGTCCACCAGCCAGTCTTGCCATTCGCTGCTGCCTTCGCTGTCAGCCTTAAGCGGTGCGTTAAGCGACGCATCGCCGCCCAGACGCCGGTTCATGGAAATGACGTCATCCTCGGACACGCCCAGCTTGGTAGCGATTGTCTGAACATGATCGGGTTTCAATTCGCCGTCTTCAAACGCCTGGAGCTGGCCTTTAAGCTTGCGCAGATTGAAGAACAGCTTCTTTTGCGCCGCTGTGGTGCCCATTTTCACTAGGCTCCATGAGCGCAAGATATATTCCTGGATGGAAGCGCGTATCCACCACATAGCGTAAGTGGCAAGACGGAAGCCCTTATCGGGGTCAAAGCGTTTCACCGCTTGCATAAGCCCGATATTACCTTCCGAGATGACCTCGCCGAATGGCAGGCCATAACCGCGATATCCGGTTGCGATGCGCACCACAAGCCGCAAATGTGATGTGATCAGCTTTTGCGCGGCGCCTGTGTCTTCATGCTCCTGCCAGCGCTTGGCAAGCATGTATTCTTCCTTGAGCTCCAGCATCGGAAAACGCCGGATTTGCTCTAGGTAGTGCGTCAGGCCGCCACTTGTTGCAACTGTCGGAAGAGAAGCCATGGTTGCTTTACCCCTAGTAAGTCTTACGTTAAGCGTGTGTCTGTTTCACTAACGTTCTGACGTTTTCAATACACCATCACTATGAGGTTCATCAGTGATTATGTCACAACGGTTTAATTTTTAGTTTTGAAGCTTGGTTCCGTTGTCACTTCCAAGTCCTTCAATAATGGCGCGCATATCATCGGGCAGTTCAGAAACAAACTGCATATATTCTTTTGTCACTGGATTTTGAAACCCCAGAATAGCCGCATGTAGTGCTTGTCTACCCTGTGTCAGGATGACAGATTGTCGCTCTTTAGACAATGCACGAGTTTTTGAACTAAATCCACTGCCGTATAATTCATCTCCAATTACAGGATGCCCTATGAATGTCATGTGAACTCGTATTTGGTGTGTGCGGCCGGTTTTTAAAGTGCATTCCACAAGACTAGCTGTAGGTGTTGCCTGTTTGCCAATGCTATCGCCAAGTGTTTTCACGCCTCGATACTCGGTAAGCGCGTATTTGCCGCCATTCTTTAACACGGCCATCTTCAGGCGGTTCGTGGGGTGGCGGCCAATATTGGCCTCAACGCTTCCTTTCCATGGAGAAGGCGCGCCCCATACCAAAGCCTGATAACGCCTCAATAAGGCGCCTTCACGGCCATGGTCAGCGAATTGGGCCGCCAACGCGCGATGCGCTTTGTCTGTCTTGGCGACGACCATTACGCCGCTGGTGTCCTTGTCCAGCCGGTGCACGATGCCAGGACGCTTAACGCCGCCGATACCTGATAGGCTGTCTCCGCAATGCGCCAGAAGCGCGTTAACCAGCGTGCCGGTCCAGTGTCCCGGCGCCGGATGCACCACCAGCCCAGCAGGTTTGTCGATAACGATCAGCTCGTCATCTTCGTAAAGTATTGTCAGCGGGATATTTTCCGGCTGCGGTTCGGCGGGTTCAGCTTCCGGAATGTTAATGTGAAAGACTTCGGCAGGTTTGACCCGGTAATCCGGCTCAAGTATCGTGCGCTGCAATCCGTTGACATGCCCATCCTCGATCAAAACGCGAACACGCGCACGGCTCAGGTCAGGTAGGCGTGCAGTAATGAACCGGTCGAGCCTTAGGCCGCCGTCTTCAACGTTAACGGTGAGTGAATGATCAGGCATAACTTGCATACATTTCTTATAGAGGTCCAATGCTGAACGAAAAAGAAACAGACGACACAGAATCGTTGCCTCCACCCCCGTTATTATCTCCCAAGCAGATCCTTGCGCTCAAGATTGCGATTGGCGTTATGACCTTGCTTATCGTGCTGGGGGTTATCTTGCTGATTGTTGGGATGCTGCACAAGCTTTCCGAGCCTCCGGGGGCTGCTGCTCGTATTGAGCAACATAAGCAGACAGAGACATCGCTGCCATTGATGGGGATTCCGTTGAAGCATGGCGCGCAAGTCAAAAACGTGATGGCCGATCATGGCAAACTTGTCGTGCATTTGCACGGGGAAAAGGGCGACGAGATATACGTGATCGATCTGGCTACCGGCTGGCAACAACAACGCATCGTAATCTCAACGCCGCGATAGGCGCGGTTGACCTCAGTATCGGATATCGCAAAACAAAGGTTTCATTATTGCCAGCCGATTAAGACGCTGGAGACGAAATGCTGTTGTTTGCACATTCATTCGCAAGAATATTCAAGATTAAATTGTACGATAATAATACACGAGTGTTTCAGTGTGTAACTTTCACCATATTGTGTGATGCTTAATTTTACCAAGAAGAATGAATGATATGTAAAGAGCTTTACAGGAAGTAAATACCTCCTTTAGATTTGGTGTTACAAACGTAACGCGAGATCAATATAGGCACATGAACTCTCTGGCTGCATTTATCACCGAAGATGCTTCGTTCCACAATATCGAAAGCATTATTGAGCGTCATGCATTTCGGGCGCTCGTTAGTGAACAAGCCGATCACCGCGGCGTTGCAGAGTGGATCGAGCGTTTGCTGGAAGATTTTTCCGCGCGCCGTAATGAAGCTTTGGCCTCTGTTTCTTCGCAATATGTTTGGCAGGGTTCGCAACAGCCGTCTCCGTATTCGCCAGTGGGGGGGCGTCTTAAACGCGCGATTGATATCGTGATTGCTGGCACGACATTGTTTTTGCTAGCGCCCCTTATGCTGATTGCCGCGGGCTTAATTTATTTGACGCAGGGCGGATCGGTGGTGTTTGCGCAGCCTCGCGTTGGATTTGGCGGCAAGATGTTCCGCTGCTTCAAGTTCCGCACCATGGTTCCCGATGCCGAAGAGCGCCTTGCCGCGCATCTCGCTGCTGATCCGGAAGCCGCGCGTGAATGGAAGGAAACCCGTAAGCTGAAAAACGACCCGCGCGTGACATGGCTTGGCTGTTTCTTGCGCAAATCGAGCATTGATGAGTTGCCGCAGCTTATTAACGTGCTGCGTGGCGAGATGAGCTGTATCGGTCCGCGTCCGGTGGTCGCCGATGAACTGGCCCGCTATGGCGTCCATGCCGAGGAATATGCGATGGCGCGTCCTGGTCTGACGGGCATCTGGCAGGTGAGTGGCCGCAGCAACACCACCTATGCGCAGCGCGTGCAGTTGGATCGGTATTACGCTCGCCGCTGGTCGCTGGCGCTGGACCTCAGAATTCTGTTCATGACGGTACCGGCTTTGGTCAAAATCAGTCAAACGGCTTGACGAAAAATTAGGCTGAACAAATTGCAAACGGCCAACTGGGCCGGTCAAATGACCGGCCCTCTTTTTATGGGCAGGATATTCACGATTTTTGCGTAACTCTTGCGCGGGCGCTGGCATTCTCTATAACGAAATGGAAAGTTTTGTAGGTGTCGCCTTATCATTAATTTCATTAAAGCATGGAGCCGCCCGATGACTGCCGCCACTCCGGAATACGATACCGAGAATATTTTCGCGCAGATTTTACGTGGCGAAATGGTTTGTCACAAGGTCTACGAGGATGAGCATACCTTTGTGTTCATGGATATCATGCCGCGCGTCGATGGGCATACTCTAGTCATTCCGAAAGCGCCTTCACGCAATATCCTCGATGCCCGGCCAGAAGATCTCGCGCATCTGATCGCCACTGTGCAAAAAATCGCGCGTGCGGCGAAGTCTGCCTTTTCCGCTGACGGGGTGACCGTGCAGCAATTTTCCGAACCTGCTGGCGGACAAGTGATATTTCATACCCATGTACATATATTGCCTCGTCATGACGGCGTAGATCTGTGGCCAGCAGGTATCATGGGAGATCAGGATAAAATTGCGGAACATGCTGTCTTACTTCGAGACGAAGTGACACGTCTGGGGTGAAATGCTGTGAATATAAACACGCAAGCATGTGATTATATTGACGTTTTCATGGCAGTTGTCATAAAGCAATTGAAGTGAGAGTTTTAATACTATATCTTCCGCCTTACGACATTGAGGAACATATGGGGCTTTGCTGTCCAGATGACGTTGGGGACGGCGGTTATTTCCGGGTGCTGGGAGCTCGGATATCGCGAATCAGCGATAGGTTGTTTGCTTTACCGTATTAACGGCGTGAAGGGGGAGAACGATGGTTATGCGTTCGCCATGGGGTATTATTGTTGCCGTGTGCTTGTTTGCATCTCTAACGCCCTCGGCGCCAGCTTTTGCACAGGGTTTTTTCGGTTTATCGCCAACCCCTAGCAAGCCACCGGTTAAAGCTCCGCCGCCTGTATCACCTGCCGTTATCGCCCAAAGGCGCGCCAACGAATGGGTTATTGGTCTGGCGGGCGGTTCATTGAGGGGGACGTTCCTTCAGGTGGCGTCGGATATCGCTCGGGTGGTTGACGAAGGCGAAAAGCTTCGCGTCGTAGGGATGCTCACCGAGGGGTCGACACAGAACGTTTACAGCCTTCTATTCGTTCCGAATGTGGATATCGCCGTGGTGAGCGCCGATGCTTTCGCGCAGGTTCATCAGCAGGGGAAGGTTAAGAACGTAGCAAAGCGCGTGCAATATATAACGCAGCTTTATGTCAATTCGCTGCAAGTGCTTGCCAGACCCGATATCACCAAGCTCGATGATCTGCAGGGCAAAAAAGTCGCGATTGCCGAGAAAGGATCGACAGCCGCTAATCTGGCTCTCAAGGTGCTGGAGCGGAACGGCGTTAAACCCCAAGTTTCTTACATCGGCTGGAGGAAGGGCATAGCGAAAGTGCAGAGCGGAGAGTTCGCGGCGGTATTCGCTACGTTCGTTAAAGGGGAAGATACGCTTTATTCTAGAATAAAAAATCCTAAGGGCATGCATTTGCTATCAGTGTCTATGGATAAGATGGATAAAGAACATTATATTCCTGTTGTGTTGGAGTATGACGACTACAATAACCTCATTGCTCCTGGAGATCAGGTGCAAACAATAGGTAATCCTGTTGTTCTTGCTGTGCGGAACTTATCAAAAAAACATGCGCGATATCGCAAGGTTGCACGGTTTGTTGATCGTTTCTTTGAGAATTATAGAAAACTGAAGGTTCCTCCCTATCATTCAGCGTTCAAAAATATAGATGTTTCTAAGAAAGTTCCGGGGTGGGAGCGCTATTGGTATGCGGAAACAGTCCTGAAAAAGCATCTTGCTACACGAGTTAAGACGACATCATCCGTTACCTCAAAAACTGCGGCTGCTCTGACAAAGCGGCAGGAGCGTTTGTTCCGGGAATTTCTGGAGTGGAAAAATATGCATCTACAGCGGTAGCATGATCATCCGCCTGCGTTGGATAGCTTTTGAGACTAAAGCTGTAGTTACTATGAACAGTGTATGAGCATGTTACAAAAAATGCTGTGTTTCATTATAATAACCTGATTGATGCGTGAATGTCCTTGTTATATCGTTTCGACAATTGAAGCGTCTCGGGAAGCATATCTTCAGTGTTTCAGCAAGACGTGAGATTGAACTGGTGTTCAAGACGTGTTCTCGTTTGCATTGAGGCGTAAAGCGCGACTATTCGCAAAAAGAAACGCCGCATCTTTGCAGTCGGGACGATGGGGCGCATTGTCATTGAGCTATCAGACATCAGGCGATTGCCTGTATGTGGCCACATAAAATATTTATAGGAAATGTCATGCGCTTGCGCTCAATGAAAGTTGCCCTCTTTTTCACTTGCTTGCTCGGCTGTTTCACAAATATCGCCCCCGTTGCCGCACAGGTTACGGGGCAAACGAATGTGACGCCAATCCGTATTCGCGCACGGTCCGTGCCGCCCAAGGAAGCAGAAGAATCGTCCCGCTTGAACAAGTGGTCAATCGGGTTGGCAGGCGGTCCTATTGAAACGACTGATATAAAATTCGCCTCCGATATCAGCGTTGCGCTTAGCGATGGCCCCAATTTGCGCATCGTTACAACCTTGACGCCTGGCTCCATTCAGAACGTTAAGGATTTGCTGTACTTACAAGGCATGGATGCCGGTCTAGTCAGCGCTGACGTTTTTGATGATATCCGGAAAGAAGGTGAGATCAAGAACGTAGAAAAACGCATCCAGTATGTTTCACAGATCTGCGTTAATTCGTTTCAGTTGCTGGTGAGCGCTGACATTAAAACGTTGAAAGACCTGAACGGGAAGAAAATTTCTATCCCAACAAAAGGGTCTTCAACGGCTTCACTTGCGCTTAAGGTGTTTAAAAGAAACGGTTTAAAAGTCAAAACTGTAGAAGGCAGCATCGCCGCTGGTCTGGAGCAGTTAAAGTCTGGTGAAGTTTCAGGTGTAGTTGCGGCTTTCTCCAAAGGAACGCCAACGATATTCTCGTTTATCAAAGCGGATAGCGGGCTTCATCTCCTGCCAGTCAGTTTTGATAAGTTTATGGATGATTATTACGTTCCGATTTACCTCAGCAATTCAGATTATCCGAACTTGATTCCGCCGGGGGCAAAAATTGAAACGATTGGGACGCCCGTTGTGCTGGCCATCTACAATTGGCCGAAGAATCACCGCCGGTTTCGGAAAGTGGAACGCTTCATTCAGTATTATTTCGAGAAATTTGACCGCTTGAGACAACCTCCATTTCATCCGGCGTGGCGCAATGTCAATCTTGCCGCGAAGGTTCCCGGTTGGAAGCGGTATTGGTATGCCAAAAAAGTTTTAAAAGATATGATCCGCAAGGTTGAAGCTAAAGCAGCCAAGGCGGGCAAGGATGGCAATGCGGGCAAGTCAAAATTATCTCGTGTCGAGCAAGAGATGCTCGCGACTGTGCCAAACGAAGAACAGAAGAAGAAGCTCAAAGAATTCTTTGAGTGGAAGAGAAAGCAGCAACAGTGAATGCTGGCTTAGTTGCTTCCGGTCTGTGATGGGGTTCGCGAATCGTTCAACCCCATCCTATGTCCTTGAAGTAGAGTGATGGGTTTCGCATTGCGTAATACTGGTTCTCATAAATGAGAACCTATGCCGTTCAAGCGCCACGTAGGCTTTCCCTCGCACTTGTTCGGGCGTGCAGTCGCGAAGGTACATCCTGAGCGCTCACCATAAAGGTTCGCTTGCCAAGCCTCAATGAGTCAAGCTCGTTGAGGCTTGGTATACCCCATCCTACGGTCGTGTGGAGCATTGCCACCACCCGCTACTCAGCTTAATCCGCCGCTTCCGATGCTTGACGAGCAGCTTGTTCTGGGAACAACCTGTAGTATCGCCGAATTAAAACGTTGCGGAACGCGAACAGCATAATAATAGACGCCAATGCACCAAGATGCGAGAATGCGATTAGCATAAGGCGGTCATCATAATTTTGAGACACTAAGTGTTGATAGGTCTCGGGTGCCAAATTGAAGTCTTGAGAGAATCTTTTTGTTAAATCTAATCTTACAGCCTCTAGCATTTCGTAGGCTTCTATAAGGGCGCCGCCGTTGACATAAATAAAACCGCCATAGCCAATGCATGCTATTGCACGTTCAATTACAAGAAGCGGGCGGTGCACCAGGAAAAAGAACCACAAAATACCAAGGTTGACGACGATATACATAGACCAAAGATTATCCACCTTTGCGCCTACGGAATCGAGCGTTTGCATTAATATATCTGCATTCATTTTACCCCCCTTTGCAGCTTCTGCGCGCCGCCTTTATTTCATGCGGCTACATTCCTAGCCTGCTGTTAGGGGAGCGTGCAATCTCAAAACATGGCGGGATGTACGCGATCTGGTGGCGTATGTCCGTCCAAAAACGTTTTGATGTTGATAATGACCTTCTCGCCCATATCCGTGCGGCTTTCTACCGTGGCCGATCCCATATGCGGCAGCACCACTACGCGTTCACTTTTCAGTAATTTCGGATTGATGGCGGGTTCGTGTTCAAAAACATCCAGCCCTGCGCCTGCTATTTCATCGTTTTCAATCATCCGGGCCAGAGCGTTTTCGTCGATCACTTCGCCGCGCGCTGTGTTGACGATATAGGCTGTGGGTTTCAGCAATTTCAACCGGCGCGCCGACAACAGATGAAACGTCGCCGGAGTATGCGGACAATTAACGGATATGATATCCATGTTCGCCAGCATTTGATCGAGGCTTTCCCAGTAGATCGCGCCAAATTCGCTTTCGGTCTCACGAGGTAAGCGCCGCCGGTTGTGATAGTTGATGGAAAGCCCGAACGCCTTAGCGCGCTGGGCAACCGCCAACCCGATGCGCCCCATACCGATTATGCCGAGTTTCTTGCTGTGTATGCGATGGCCGAGCATCCATGTTGGCGACCAGCCTGTCCATGCCGCGCCGCTTTTCAGGAATTGCACGCCTTCCGTTAGGCGGCGGGGAACGGCCAGGATCAGCGCCATGGTCATATCGGCGGTGTCTTCGGTCAGCACGCCGGGCGTATTCGTAACGATGATGCCCCGGTTGCGGGCGGTTTCCAGGTCAATATTGTCTACGCCATTGCCGAAATTCGCAATGAGCTTCAAATTCGGCCCGCAATGCGACAAGACTGAACGGCCAATGCGATCCGTGACAGTGGGGACCAGCACAGTCGCATTTTGAACGGCGCGAATCAGCTCGTCTTGCATCATGGGCTTATCGTCTTGATTGAACTGAACGTTGAACAGTTCTTGCATTCTGTTGTGCACCGCTTCAGGCAGCTTTCTGGTGACGACGACGAGGGGCTTTTCAGCATTCATTCTCAGATGTCTCCAGGACAAGGAAGTATCTAAAGCGCAAGACTATTCTGCGCCGGTTACGGTTTTGATACCATTCTCAAGTAGCGGCTTTGTAAAAGGCCATGCAAAACGCAGTTATGATGGCAAACTTATGCACGGCTGGCCACACTCCATTTCAAAGAAAATAAAATACATCCCGTGGGAAAAACAAATGAGCCATATGCATTACTGCAGCAGAAAACTGACAAAAATACTAAGAATGGCGGCGCTTGCGTTAGTGTTGTTGCTGCTGGCAGCGGGGGGGAGTTGCTTGCTTTCGGCCGTGGTGGAGGCAAAGTCGTCGGGGATGCCTGATCTAGCAGCGCGAAAGAAGGGGCCTAGCGGGCTTCCAATTCCGCGTTTTGTGAGTTTGAAAGCCAATGAAGTCAATGTTCGGCGCGGTCCAAGTTGGGACCATGCTGTCGTGTGGGTGTTTCGGCGTGAGCATTTGCCGGTTGAGATTATCGCAGAATTTGACGTATGGCGGCAGGTGCGCGACAGCGAAGGCGCAACGGGGTGGGTGCTGGGTACGCTGTTGAGCGGACGGCGGACGGTGCTGGTGGCGCCGTGGAAGAAAGGGCAGGGCGCTCTCGATATGCGCAATGCAGCGAGGGGAGGCAAGGTCGTGGCCAAATTGTCGCCGGGCGTGTTGGGGAAAGTTAAAGCGTGCGATGGAAAACAATGCCAGATTTCTGCGGGAGGTGTTTCAGGATATATCAGCCAGGAATTGTTGTGGGGTGTCTATGTTGGCGAAAAGGTGAAGTGATCTCGCCCCATAGTGCAAGCAGGCTTTTTAGTAGCCTGCTAGTTGTTTCTTGTGTGTTGTTTGGTGCATGCGAGCTTACACGGGCACGTGTCCATTTTTCACGCGGTCGTAATCACTCTCGACCATCATTTCTACCAAGTTGTTGAACTGGGTTTCGCTTTCCCATTGCAGTTCAGCTTTGGCTTTCGCTGGATCTCCTAGCAGTTGTTCAACTTCAGCAGGGCGATAAAACTGCGGATTAATTCGCACGATAGTGTTGCCTGATTTTTTATCGATCCCGACTTCATCGACGCCGCTGCCTTGCCACTCTATTTCGAAGCCCAGATGGATGGCGGCCTTTTCCACAAACTCGCGAACCGTATGCATTTCGCCCGTAGCGAGAATGTAAGTGTCTGGCGTGTCATGCTGAAGCATTTTCCACATGCCAAGCACGTAATCTCCGGCATATCCCCAATCGCGTTTGGCATCCATGTTGCCAAGCTCAAGTGTTTCTGCCTTGCCATGCTTGATTTCGGCGAGTGAAAGGCTAATTTTACGGGTTACGAATTGACGACCGCGCAACGGTGATTCATGGTTGAACAAGATGCCTGACGTTGCAAACATATTGTAAGCTTCGCGGTAATTGATCGTGAGCCAATGTGCGTAGAGTTTCGCCACACCATAAGGGCTCCGCGGATAAAGTGGGGTCTGCTCGTTCTGCGGGACAGTTTGCACGCGCCCGAACATCTCAGACGTTGACGCCTGGTAAAACTTGGCTTCCGGTTGCATCGCACGAAGCGCCTCAAGGAGGCGTGTTACGCCCAGCGCATCCACTTCCGCTGTGTAAATTGGTTGGGCGAATGATGTTGCGACAAAGCTTTGAGCTGCAAGGTTGTAGACTTCATCCGGCTTGGTTCTTTTGACGACATCGAAGATGTTGTTGTATTCGGTTAGGTCCAGGTCGCAATATTCGATATTATTAGCGATGCCTAAAGCTTCGAGGCGGTTTAAGTTCGGCACAGATGAGCGGCGGATCGCGCCGTATACTTTGTAGCCTTTTTCAAGCAGAAGTTGGCTCAAGTAAGCGCCGTCCTGTCCGGTGATGCCCGTAATCAATGCTTTGCGCACGTTCGTATTCCTTTCTTATGACTTGGACATAACGCTTAAAACGAATTATGTGCCTGTAGATCAAACTGTGGTCGCGCTCTGATAGCTAGAGCAGTGCGGTGAATTTTTGCTCGCGGGCTCAAATACCAATTCTGATGCGTTAGTATTTGTTGTATCTTGTTTATTGCAAAAGCTAATCAAGTCGCGCGCGACATCACGCCAGGTACGCAATTTGCTTTGGTCTATCTGACTGTTAAGAGCAGCGATATACGATTTGTTGCTTACCATTTGACGCAACTTGGCGAACACTTCCTCAGTGTCGTCCAGATCCACATATTGGCAAAATGGGCCGCCCACTTCCCTCAGCGATGAGTTGTCGGCCGCGAGGCAGGTTTTGCCGTGCCAAAGGCTTTCGCCAACCGGAAGCCCCCAACCTTCATACATGCTGAGGAACACCGAAAACGCCGTGTGCTGGTAGAGAGCCGCAAGCTCATCGTCATTGGGGCGGCGTATGAAGGTGACCTGCGGCGTTAACGCGTAGAAATGACTATCCGGAACGTCTTCCGGGCCAGATGCTCCGGCGATGACAAGTTGCGGGATGTTTTGGCTGCCCAACTCGTCAGCCAGGCGTTTCCAGAACCGCATGAGCATAAGGCCGTTTTTCCGGCCAGGAAGCGGCCCTACGAACAGCACATATTCTTGTTTCATAAGCTGCGCGACTTCATGGCGAATGGGGCCTGGGTCCAGCCGCCTTAGCTCATGCACCAGTGGAATGACATGCGTGCGCGGCGCCGGGATGCCATTGGAGGCACAAAACCTCAGGACATCGCGCCGGGTGTTTTGCGAGTAGCACAGAATGTTTGCGCGTAATTGTAACGCCCGCTTCAGCCAAGCTTCGAAGACCTCAAGCATAACGCGTCCTTCGACATCAGGTAGAAGGGTGTGAATCAAGTCGTGAACGAGAATAGTGATGTCAAAGTTTCTGATAACGTGTTGGTCTGCAAGATGGCTGATGAGTTGGTCTGCGTTCCAGCCAGCGCCGAGCAATAGTAAGTGGTCTCCGACTTGGAACTTGTACTTTCTAAGATGTGAGGGAAGCCCGCCAGACATAATTAACGAAAGATGCTGAGCGCAAGTTCTTGCGTAGTACTTTATGCGGTGAAATGCATAACGTCCCGGCTTGTTCTTGTATCGCTCAGGGCGGAAAGTGCGCGATGAAATGCCGTAACTAATTTTGGTTTTGATGTCTCTTGCTTCGAACGTATAGCCCGGTTCAATAAGCACGTATGAATTTATAACGTTTGAATAGTAACCAAACGCAAGTTTGTCATGGCCTTTGTATAGTCTTTGTAATTCTTGAGATATTGCGGCCACAAGACGTGGAATACCTGAAGCAAGTACATATTGGTTTGCGTGTCGAGCAATATCGGTAAGATCAACGATGAGCATTGCAATCTCTTTTTATTATGCAGCTATAGGCTTACTGGTTGCGGGATGCGCGCCACATATTTTGGTGAGGAAGTTGTCAGCGATTGCGGTAACGGCGCTTATTGAGAAGTGTTTGACAACGTGTTCATGCCCGCGCTGGCCAAGCGCTTCACGCAAAGGTTGGTCAGCTATTAATTTGCGGCAGGCATCCACCAGCGTTTCCGGTTTGACGTCATTGATGAAAAGGGCGTTGTCTCCGCTGACTTCGCGCAACCCACCGGTGCCGGATGAGATGACGGCCGCGCCGCCCGCGTGCGCCTCCAATGCGGTGCGTCCGAAAGGTTCGTCCCACTTGGAGGGGATTAGGGCGATGGCTGCGCGTTCGGTTGCGGCGACGACATCGTTGTGCGGTACTTGCACTTCGATAGTGGCGCGGTTTAGCACCGGGCCCAGGGCGTTCAACACCTGACGGTGATAATCAGGGTGTGTATCGACATTGGAGAGGATGAAACGGGCTCGCCAATCCGGCAATTCTGGCAACAACATTGACACAGCCTGGGCCGCTTCCAGGATGCCTTTCTCCGGCGCGCTGCGTCCTACGCATAGAATTTCTTGCGCGCGCGTGTCTGCTGGTTGCCAGTGCGACGGCGGAAAACCATTCGGCACCACCGCGCGCGGGCAGGTGACTTCCGGCCAGTCTGCGGCGAAACGCTGGTCGCACGCTTCGCTGACATGAGTGATGCCCGCCAGCGGTGAATATGAACGCACCTTTAGCGCACGACGGAAATGCCCCAACCAGATCGCGCCTTTAATGGCTTTTTGGAAATTGTGCCGTTGAAGGATGACCGGCGTATTTGGAACCTTCCGCGCGATTGCTGAAGCGGATGGCAGATGTTGCTGCACCACGACAACATCAGGTTGAAGTTCTTTTATGAAATTCGCCGCATAAATTGAGCGAGCCCGCGTGGACAGATCCATTGCTGGGGGAAAGCCGTGAACGGTGAAACCTGTGAACCACTCCTCCGTTTGGGAGGCAAGGACATGTGTCGTGTCATGGAATACACTTGAGGCAATAATATCGCGACAGCACAGATCAATGGATGTAGCAAGTCGTTTGCCAAAATGCATGTTCCGCGGAAGGATATATAAAACTTTCATGACTTTTAGCTTCCTAAAATTTTAGGAAAATCCTAAGCTACTAGTGGGTGCGCGCAGGTATTACTGTATTAATCTCAACACGCTTCGTATTTTTTAAAGAAACATGTAATCAGGATGTCTGCTACATAGGCACTTTGTTTATATACAATTAATTGGACTCCACAATCGTAATTACACTTAAAAGTTGCATTTTAGCCAATGCCTAAGGTGGCCGCTTGCGATTTATGGCTTTCGAGTGAAGATGAGTTGAGAGAGGAAAATCTGGGGGCGGGGTATTATTCGCAGCAGCAATATGCAGCCGTTCTGATCCCAAAATACTGCTTTGTTTGAAAAGTGAACCACTATCGGCTGACGCCGGTAGCATCGGCCCCGTGATTATCAAGGTACTGTAGTACGAGGTCGTTTGTGACGTTTCCGCGGGGGTGCTCATTTTTTGGGAGGAGAGGATGGACTCTTGGCTTTGCTCTGAAGAGCAGCTTCTTTGTCTCGAAGACAAAGGTTCTAGACCAGAGCGTGGACAATAAAAAAAGGGCATGAAATCCCTGCATTTCATGCCCTAGTATTCTTGCCGAGGAAAGGTTCGTATGAACAGTTCAGGGTGAAAACACCATCGCATTGGGGCTATGAACTGCTTATGAACGATGTATTCATTTTACAGCCAGTGCGCTTTACGCTTAAAGATCCTGTGTGAACGCGCGGCATCTGGGGCAGGAGTTCTTGTGTCGGGTTGTACCAGTCACATCGTCAGCCAAAAAGGGAGACATACATGAAGATCGGCGTCACCAGTCAGAATTTCCGTACCGTGACCGGCCATGCTGGCAAGGCCCGGCGCTTTATGGTTTTCGAAGTCGCTGAAGACGGCGCTGTGCTGCAATCGGACGAAACTGATCCCATGACGGCTGTCAAAGCGGTAGCGACAGGGGAAGAATTGGCGCCTCCACTGCCTGAAGAGCACGATCACGAGCACGATCACGAGCATGATCATGACAAAGATCATTGCGATTGCGATCACGGCCACTGCGATGACAAGCATGACCACGACCATGATCACGATGGCGGCGGATGTGGATGCTCTTGTTCATCAAAGGGCAGCCATTAGCGTGACGGCGTGCTATCGGAAATAAGCGCATCGGGGCAGGTGCAGCATTTCCTTATGCCCTTTAAGCAGTGGATACTGTTGTCAGGACTTGATCGCCCAGATGACAACGTCAATATTGCATCAACGAACGCATCAAGACGGCGTCCCGCGCCGGAACCGGAGATCATTGTTATGACGCAGACCAACAATCCCTTTTTCGATGAACTTGCCAAGCTGATGACGGATGCAGCGGGCGCCGCTCAAAATTTCAAGGCGGATATGGAGACGCTGTTCCGCTCGCAGGCTGAAAAAGTGCTGCGCGATCTGGATGTGGTGCAGCGCGAGGAATTCGAGGCGGTGAAAGCCATGGCCGTCAAAGCGCTTGAGGAAAATGAAGCGCTTGCCAAGCGGGTGGCTGAGCTTGAGGCAAAGCAGGGCTAAATAACGGCAGGCGCATGATACGAGCTACGCCCGCCGTTCACGGTCTTTCCCTTACCCTTCGATTTTGGTGAAATCGGCTACGGCTTGCGTCGCCGCGCGAATTTGCGACAACAGCTTCAGCCGATTTTCGCGCACGTCTGCTTCGGGCGCGTTCACCATCACCGTCTCGAAAAACGCATCGACTGGCGCGCGCAGGCGAGCAAGTGCGGCCATCGCGCCTTCAAAGTCTTCCGCTGCAAGCGCTTTCTCGGCCGATGCCGTGACTTCGGTGATGGCCTTGGCGAGCGCTTTTTCCTGCGGTTCGGTGAGGAGTTTTGCGTTGGGCGCGCCGTCAAAGCTGCGGCCGTCTTTCTTTTCCTCGATCTTGAGGATGTTCTGTGCGCGGCGCACTCCCGCCAGCAGATTCGCACCGTCGTCTGTTTCCAGGAAGCGCCCCAGCGCTTCCACGCGGCGCACGATCATCAGGAGGTCATCCTGGCCGGGCAGCGCGAACACCGCGTCGATGAGATCGTGACGCGCGCCTGATTCGCGCAGGTGCACTTTCAGGCGGTCGGCGAAGAAGGAGAGCAGGTCGTCCGCGCGCTCGACAGCGGTTTCAATGTCTACGGTGTGGCTGTCTAAAATAGCGGCGGCGATTTCGCGGCGGTGAGAGGTGCTCAGATCAAGCCCTGTCTCGGCCATAGCGACGCTGAGGGCTTGCGCCCGCGCTTGATCGCGCTGTAATTCATGTTCCAGCCGCACCATGTTGGTGACGAGCTTCGGGCGCAGTCGTAACCGCAGTTCGTTTTCCAGCACGATGCGGACGATGCCCAGCGCCGCACGGCGGAGCGCAAACGGGTCTTTCGAGCCGGTGGGCTTTTCACCAATCGTCCAGAACCCTATCAGCATGTCCAGCTTATCGGCGAGCGCCACGGTCATAGCCACCGGGGCGGAAGGCACGGCGTCGCCCGGCCCTTGCGGCTTGTAATGCTCGGCGAGCGCCTCGGCCACGTCCGGGTCTTCGCCTTGCTCCAGCGCGATGTAGCGCCCGATGAGCCCTTGCAATTCGGGGAACTCGCCCACCACTTCGGTCAGCAGATCGGCCTTGCACAGATGCGCAGCTCGCTCGGCTTTGTCGGCGTTGGCATCCACCAGTGGAGCCAGTTCACGCGCCAGCCGTTCGATGCGCGTCACGCGCTCGCCAGATGTGCCGAGCTTTTCGTGGAAGGTGATGGCGTCGAGCTTTGGAACCAGCGTGTCGAGCTTGCGTTTGCGGTCTGTTTCCCAAAAGAATTTCGCGTCCGAAAGTCGCGCGCGGATGACACGTTCGTTGCCTGCTATAACCGCTTTGCCACCATCGGCGGCTTCTATGTTTGCAACCATCAAAAAGCGGTTGGCAAGCGTCCCCGTCTTGGGGTATCGAAGGGAAAAGCACTTCTGATGTGCCTTCATGGAGGTGATCAGGACTTCCTGCGGCACATCTAGGAAGCTTTGATCGAAGCTTCCCGCGAGGACCATCGGCCATTCGGCGAGCCCCGCATTCTCGCTGGCCAGGCCGAGGTCCTCTACTAGGGCCAGTTTTTCTTTCGCCGCCAGCGTCTCAGCCTGTTTTTTCAACGAGCTTTCGCGTTTTTCGCGCGAGGCGATAACATTTGCGTCTTCCAGCGTGCGCACGTAGCCGGCGTAATCCTTCACCGGCAGCGGTACGCCGCGCAACTCAGCGTTAAGCGCACGGCGATGCCCGAATGTGGTGTTGCTGCTGGCGATGCCCTCTACTTCGAACGGCACGACTTTGCCACCCAGCAAGCAAAGAATGGAATGCAGCGGACGCACCCAGCGCAATTTTGTGGCGCCCCAGCGCATCGACTTCGGCCAAGGGAATTTGCGGATCACATCAGGCACCACGCGCGCGATGATGTCGCTAGCGTCTTCGCCGGGTTTCTCGATCACTGCGACGTAGAATTCCCCCTTGGGGCCGCTAGCCTTTTGGCAGTCGTCGAGGCTGGCGAGCCCTGCCGAGCGCAGGAAGCCTTCGATGGCTTTTTCCGGTGCGTCAACGCGCGGTCCTTTCTTTTCCTCGCGACTGCCTTTCGAACGTGCGTCCAGCCCCTCGATGTGCAGAATGAGGCGGCGCGGTCCGGAATCTGCCGTCGCCTGTTGGAAGCTCAGACCGCCGCCCTTCAAGCCGTCCGTAACCAGCCGGGCGAGATCATCGGCGGCGCGCGCCTGCATACGGGCGGGAATTTCCTCGCAAAACAGCTCAAGCAGAAGGTCGGGCATAACGGTATCCATTTGTAACGGCGCCGCGTGTACAGGAAGCGGCAAAAGACGTTCTATGGCATACAGGCACGCCGCGCGCAGCGAAACGAAAAAATGGGCGGGCGAGGGTACTTTCAACGGTCGCGTATGCATGGTGAGCGCACGCAACTGCACA
>JARRLC010000053.1:0-15330 GCA_037387425.1 Alphaproteobacteria bacterium | reverse complement strand
ACCTACCATATAGTCATCACCTTTAGCGCCTCTGAGTACATCAGCTCCTGCGCCACCATAGAGCGTATCGAGACCCAAGCCGCCATTGAGATAGTCGTTGCCGTCACCGCCTGTGATGGTGTTGTCCAACGTATTGCCGATGCCGGTAAAGTTGCCAGTGCCGGTGAAGGTCAGGTTTTCGACGTAACTGGTTAGTGTGTAAGCACCTATAGAGCTTAATGCAGTGTCGGTTCCGCTATTCGAGTATTCACTGACAATATCGAACGGGTTGCTGATGTAATAGGTGTCGTCGCCATCGCCGCCGACCATGTAATCTGCGCCGCTACCGCCGTCGAGAACATCATTGCCGTCGCCGCCGTAAAGCGCATCGCTGTAAGCGTCGCCGTTGAGTGTGTCGTCGCCGTCGCCGCCGTACAGAATATCGTAGCCGTTGCCGCCATATAGCTCGTCGTTTCCGCCGTCGCCATATAGCCTGTCGTTACCGTCGAGGCCGTAGATAATTTCGGCTGCGCTTGTACCGTAGAGCGTATCCGCAGCGCTCGTACCGGTAATGATGTTTGAAGAGGTTGTAAAATTCAGTGCGGTTGTGTCCGCAATTCCTGCGAACGCGTTTTCAGACAGATCTGTGATCGCCGTTCCATCGACCATCACGTAATAGCCTGATTCGTAAGCAAGACTTTCCGTGGGGTTGATCGTAACAGTTGCACCGGAAAATGTAACTTGGCTGGTGTCCGTGATTGCGATCGTATTCCACACGCTGTTGTCGGCGTTGTAGATGACGATATTGCCGCTTCCGGCCTGTACGTCCTCGTCGAAAGTCAGAACAATGTTCGCTGACACTTGAATTGACGTCGCATCGTCGCTGGGCGATGAGGTCAAGAGCGTGGGGGCTGTCTCATCAGGTGGGGGAACGTATCCGCTTGATGGATCGATAATCGTCTGGTCGTCAAACTTCAAAAACTCGAAGTTTACTGCTGTATCTGTGCCGTATAGACCGCTTATGCACGTTACAGTGGTTACGCCTTCTGCGTAGGTTATTTCGTAATCCGCTAGGCAGCCGATGAACGCCGCCGTATCCACGCCGTTACCGCCATTCAGCGTGTCGTTGCCGCGCATGCCGTAGATGAGGTTGTCGAGATCGTTACCGACAACGTAGTCGTTGCCGTCGCCAGCGATGGCGTTTTCTATTGCCGTTGCTGCGGCGATTGTCAGGAAAGTGGTTCCCGCGAGCGTCGATGTATTTCCGGCGCGAAGATCAAGGGATAGATCGCGGTACATGGCCGCTGCGTCGATCCAGTCGGTTCCGCCGTTGCTATCGGTCAGTGTTTGCCGGACGGCTTGGCCGGTTTGCTCCAGGACTGTCAGCACTTCATCAGTGTAGTGATAGGTGTCATTGGCGGAAAGCGTCGATCCGTAGCCAGTGAAATTCAGCGAGGTGAGGACACCACTGTCGTATCCATAATTGTCCTGAATTTGTAGCGTCCAGATTCCGGCGCTATTCTCGCCGCGGAAGCCATCGAGACCGAAAGTGTAGCTGAACCCGTAATCGGAGGTATAGCTACTGCCTGTCGATCCATCATACAGCGTCATCACGGTATTTTCCGGCGAGATCAGCCGGATGGTGAGATCGGTGAAATAGCTGTGCGTCAATCCCACGTTCATGCCCACGTGTTCCAGGGAGATATCCTGGGTCACCGTGAACGAATAGTTTAGGGTGGAAAGATCGTTGATGGCCTGGCTAGTCGCGATAGTCCCAGTGGTGGCAGTTGCTTCATTCGCTGAAGTTTGCGCTGCCGGATTGATAATGCTCCAGATTTCGGACATGCGCACGGCGTTGAAGGCGTTGACCATGCCATAGCCGTAGTCTTCGCTGAAATGCAATCCGCCGCCATTCCAGTTATCCGCACCGTTCCACTGCCAGGCTGAGTTTTCGTAAGAAGTCACGCCGGTATAAAGGCTTCCGGTACCGACTGAGGAATAACTCAAGATGTTTTGAACGTCGCGCCAGCCCAAACCCTCATTCGCGTCGAGCATAAGGGAAATAACGCCCGCCGTGATGGGGCCCGCCGCTGATGTGCCGCCGAATTTGTATGTATAGTCGCCGTCCATGAGGCCGTCATAGCCCCAGCCATTCGCGAGCATATCGGTGGTTACCGACCCGGCGGGAGCGGAGACAAGAACATGCGCGCCATAGGTGGAATAATACGTAACCTGTCCGCTGGTTGAGAGCGCCGCCACCGTCACTGTAAAGCGGGAGGCATCGAGTGCGCTGCCATTGCCATCGACATCGGAGTTGCCAGCGGACTTGACGTTAACGGTGCCGAGGCCGCCGCGTCCATTTTCTGCCGCAGCCTCGAACTTGGCGATATCGTTCCATGTATAAAAACTTGGGTATGCGCCGTAACTGTGGTTCGTGACGTCGAAATCGCTGAGATGGTCCAGCGTTTGAATATAGCGCGACCAGTGAGAATTAATGTCGTCCTCTCCGCCGAAAATGCGGATACCGGTAATATTCGCATCGAATGCAACGCCAACGCCGCCCAGATCGTTGTTTGCCGCCGCGATAAGGCCGCCTACAGATGTGCCGTGCCCATCGTCCGCTGTGAGAGGCTGGCCGTTGTTCAGTGTGCCGTCGATAGTTACATGGCGTGTGCCATCGTAGTTGGGGGAGAGATCCCAATGCGCCCACTGCGTGCCTGTATCCCAGATGCCGACATGCACGCCATCGCCGGTGTGATCGGCCCATATACGTTCGATACCCGTGGTGTTATTTCCGGTGTCGAAGCCAAGGCGGCCAATCAAGGAAAAATGCCACTGACTTGTGTACAGAGAATCATCTGGGCGATAGGTCGTAGTCATTGCATTCACTCCCCTTTTGGGGATGCTGACGGCCGTGGCAACACGACACGTCCGTTTTCCGCCATCATCGACCGCGTGTCAGCGGCCACTCCTCAAGGTTTATGTGCCCTGCGAACTTGACGCGTGTTCACAGAAGGCTCTTTCAACCTTGATGCTTGTATCAACAGCGTATTCACCAACTCCGGCTTGCCGGTTCATTTCATATGACCCGAGCGGAGAGCGCAGAGTTACGGCTCCCTCTTCCACAAGAGCACTTCTCGCGGTGATCGATAAAGTGGAAGCCAGTTCGGGCATAGCGCGCTCACTGCTGAATTAGGATCGCTCCAGCGGCTACCAGGAAGAAATAATGCCCCGTGGCTTGGCGCGGACGGTCCATAAATAAAAATGCTAGGGGCCAAAGTGTTTCCAATTGCTTTCCAGGCTAGCCCGCTGTTGTGATAGTTTCTGTCGCATTTAATTAATTCCGCAACGGCGTTTCACTCTTGTACGTCTGAGTAACATATTAAGTGAGTAATCTTTAATTAGTGTTAGAATTTGTCGTGTATTCTGACAGATGTGTGCTGTAATATTTGTTTGTTATAGCTATGCCCGTTTATCTTTTCTGGCGGCAATATCTCATGTTCAGGGCTTTGCTCAGCAAAATTTCATCTTTTGAGGTCGGTTCTGCGCCTGCTTCTTCGGTTGCGAATGAGATCAAGCCTGGTGGTGAACTGCGCGTAGCCATGCGTAAGTGCCGCGCGGCGTTCGCCGGGGTCGCGGTTTTTGGCGCGCTTTGCAATGTGCTCATGCTGAATGGCGCTGTCTTCATGCTGGAGATTTACGATCGGGTGCTGCCGAGCCGGAGCGCTGCGACGCTGGTAACGCTGTCAGTCATTGCGCTTGTGTTGTTTGTCGCTCAAGGGCTGCTCGATTTTATCCGCTCGCGTATCCTTACGCGCATTGGTGCGTCATTTGATGAAGCCGTTGGGGCAAGAATGTTTGAGGCGCTGGTTAAGATGCCGCCCGGCAGTGAAGCGCGCGACGCCAAAATCCAGCCGATGCGCGATCTAGACGCGATCCGCTCTTTCCTATCAAGCGCTGGGCCGAACGCCTTGTTCGATATGCCGTGGCTCCCGTTTTATATTGTGATCATTTATCTGTTTCACCCACTCCTTGGCATCGTTGCGGCGCTGGGCGCTATCGTGCTCGTTGGGCTGACGGTCTGCACCGAGTATTTCACCCAGAAGCCGGTGCGCGCCGCCACCGCCGAGGGAGCTTCGCGCGCGCGCCTTGCCGATGTGGCCAGACGCAACGCAGAAAGTTTGCGCGCCATGGGAATGACGGCGCGGCTTCGTCAGCGCTATTCCGTCCTCAGCGACAAATATGTTGCCCGGCAGATGCGTGTTAGCGACGTAGCGGGTGGCATCGGTTCCATGTCGAAAATGCTGCGTATGATCCTGCAATCGGCGATGCTGGGGCTTGGCGCGTGGCTGGTTCTGCAAGGTGAGGCGAGCGCCGGTATTATCATCGCCGGGTCCATTTTAGTGGGGCGGGCGCTGGCGCCGGTCGATCTGGCCATCGCCAATTGGAAGAATTTCGTGACCGCGCGGCAAAGCTGGGCGCGTCTTTCCACGCTTC
Organism: Alphaproteobacteria bacterium; assembly: GCA_037387425.1. Taxonomy (GTDB): domain Bacteria; phylum Pseudomonadota; class Alphaproteobacteria; order Rhizobiales; family Rhodomicrobiaceae; genus JARRLC01. The sequence goes on along the minus strand of JARRLC010000053.1, from coordinate 10,854 downwards.
TGGCTCATTTTCCGCCGGAGCCTCAGCGTTTGGCGCTTGCTTCCCCGCGGCAAAGCCTTGTTGTCGAGCGGTTGGCGGTGACTGAGCCATCCGGCACACGGATCATCATCCGGGACATTGCGTTTGAACTGCAAGCGGGCAGCGCTCTTGGCATCATCGGGCCTAGCGCGGCGGGTAAATCGACGTTGGCGCGCGCTATGGTCGGAGCGTGGCCAGCGGCAAACGGGCGCGTCCGGCTTGATGGCGCGGAACTCGATCAATGGTCGCCGGAAGAACTGGGCCAACATATTGGCTATCTGCCTCAGGATGTGGAGCTTTTTGCCGGTACGGTCGCCGAGAACATAGCGCGGCTTGCTCCTGAGCCTGACGCAGAGGCGGTTATCGCAGCGGCAAATGCGGCGGGTGCGCACGACATGATCATCAATTTACGCGACGGCTATCAAACGCAGATCGGCGAGGCGGGGGCGATTCTTTCCTCAGGTCAGCGCCAGCGCATTGCTTTGGCCAGGGCGCTGTACGGCGATCCGTTTCTTGTGGTGCTGGACGAACCCAATTCCAACCTCGATTCTGAAGGGAACAACGCTTTGATCAGTTCCGTGCTTAAGGTGCGCAAGCGCGGTGGGATCGTGGCGGTGATTTCGCATCAGCCCAGCATTCTGGCGGCGCTGGATTTCGTTCTGGTTATGCGAGAGGGCAGGGCCGTTGCCTTTGGTCCCCGCGATGAGATCATGGAGAGATTGGAAGCGCCATCAATCGCCGCGCCAGACCAGCCAAGCGACCTTCGGCAACCTCAGCAAATGACGGTTAAGCAGCGTTTCGCAGCACTGCAAGAGGCGTTCTCCCGGCCGCAACTGACAGTCAGTATGCCCAAATTGCTGAAAAAATCAGGCGGGGGAACGTCCACATGAGCAATGCTCCATCACGATACGGTCAATCGATCCGGCGCAATCTTATCGGTGGGGCGGTTCTTGCTTTGGCGTTGGTTTTGGTAATTGGCGGCTGGGCGACTACGGCTGAGATTTCCGGCGCGGTGATTGCTGGCGGTAATCTTGTGGCTGTATCCGCCGTCAAGAAGGTGCAGCATCCATCGGGAGGGGTGGTCAGTCTTATCGCCGTCAAGAATGGCGACCGGGTAGAGCAGGGCGATTTGCTTGTCCGGCTTGATGCGACCCAAACGCGCGCGAATTTGTCCATTGTTACCAAGAGGCTGGATGAACTTTACGCCCGCCGAGGTAGGCTCTTGGCCGAGCGTGACGGGCTTGAAGCTCCGGTGTTTCCGCCAGAACTTAAGAAACGTGGGCGTAATTCTGAAGTGGCCTCATTGATGAAAAGCGAGCGGCGGTTCTTTACGATCCGCGCTACGGCGCGCGCGGGTTACGTCAGCCGCTTGAAGGAGCGCATCAAACAGCTCAACGAAGAAGTGAAAGGCTATGCTGACCGAGCTGAAGCCAAAGCCAAGGAAATCGTGCTGATCAAACGCGAGCTTAAGGCGATGCGCGATCTGTGGGAGAAAAACCTTACTCCCCTTACCAAGCTTACCCAACTAGAGCGCGAAGCTGTTCGTCTCGGTGGCGAGCGGGCGCAGCTTCTGGCCGCAATTGCCTCATCGAAAGGCCGGATCGAGGAGACAGAGCTGCAAATTCTTCAGATCGGACGGGATTTTACCGCCGAAGTGGCGAAAGAACTGCGCGCGACCGATGCTAAATTGGGCGAGCTGATTGAGCGCAAAGTCGCCGCTGAGGACAAGTTGCGGCGTATCGATCTGTGCGCGCCTACAAGTGGTATTGTCCACGAACTCGCCGTCCATACGGTCGGTGGCGTGATCAAGCCGGGAGACGTCGTTACGCGGATCGTGCCGGTGGACGACACTCTGGCCATTGACGCCAAGGTCCGCCCCTCCGACATCGATCAGCTTGCTTTAGGCGCGGAGGTCACTGTTCGGTTTACTGCGTTCAACCAGCGAACCACGCCGGTTATCGGGGGGCGGCTTGAGCGTATTTCTGCTGATATTACAACGGATCCACGGACTGGGGCCAGCTACTACACCGCCCGCATTTCCATTGACGCCAAGAGTAGGGCAAAGCTCGGCGGCTTGAAGCTGGTGCCAGGGATGCCCGCCGAGGTGTTCATTAAGACGTCTGATCGCATAGTCATCGCGTTGATACTGAAGCCGTTAAGCGATCAGCTCACTAGGGCGTTCCGCGAGTATTGATGAACCGTGCTGGGGGGCAGTTTTTCCCCCACGCGAAAACGCGCGCGATTAGACCAGCAGCCTGCTGTAGTATTTGATAACTGGCGGGCCTTCCAGGTAAGAGGCGAGTTGGCTCAAGGCGCCGTTATCCGTGACAAACTTGATGTAGTTTTGATGGTGCTCACGCGACAACCATTCCTCGCTTATCAGGAAATTTCTTGTTTCTTGATCGTAGAATAGCGAAACGCCTAAAGAACCGGAAAAACTTCTGGTGTTCGGAAGGTTCTTTTGCAGGAAGGGCACAAGTTCTTCGTAACGTCCTTCCCCGACTTTTGCTTCGATGGTGACCCAAATGCTCATACACATTCTCCCCTTCGGTTGGAATGGGAAGAGAATGGCGTGGAAGGCAATCTAGAAATACTCAAGAATTGCAAAAAATACCGTTTTTCTAGCAGAAAATTTTGGAACGCGCCTGTTTGGGCGTTTGTCCATACTTGGTTTTGAAAGCCTTGATAAAATGCGAAACGTTATCGTAGCCGACCTCAAGAGCTATCTCGGTAACGTTCATTTGCGTGCTCTGGATCAGTTTCATAGCCCGGTCAAGTCTTGCATCGATAAGCCATTGATGTGGCGTGGTTCCGAACTGGCGTTTAAAGTCCCGGTTGAAGCTTGAAAGAGACCGTCCGGTAAGTTCCGCGAAGTCTTGAACGCTCAAATTATGGCAGCGATACTCCCGCATGAGATGACTTATGCTGCGCTTTGCATTATTTTCTTTTGCGTTTGTTAGGAAAGATATCAGGTTATCATTTTCATCCTTCGTATCTATTAGGAACAAGAGTTCAAGCAGCTTTGTTCGCAACAGGTCAGGTGTACCGTTGATATTCCGATAAACGTTATTGAGAGCATTCATATAGCTCGTGATATTCTTATTTTTCGTAACCTTGTAAGGCAGTAATTCTTGCGCTGAAGTTTCAGGGCGATTGGTTGTTGCTTTCAAGAAAAACTCAATCGTATCCTGATCAAAGAAGAAAAGAAATGCTTCGAGCGGGCCGTTGGTTCTAACAAAGTCGGAAATAAGGAAGATGTTCTTAGGCATGAACAGCATTTCATGTTGTTCCAACGTGAACTGCTGATCGTCAAATGACGTGAATGTTTCCGTACCGCTAAGCACGAAGGCCAGACAGGGCGTGCTCGTGAAAAATTCAATGCCGGTCATATCCTGCTGGATGCACTTGTAAAAAATGGCGGCCTCTTGATGCGCCATTATGAGATGAGCATCCGACATGCTGAAGAGCGACTGCGGGATGAGCAGCGTATTCGTATCGCAATAGTCTGGGATAGTGCGCAGCATATATAAAAAATACTCCGCTGGAGAAGGGGAGACAAGTGGCGTTTAAGCTGAGTTGCAGGAAAAACTGCGACATCTTCTCTAGCAATGGAATTTGTTGGAAGGTTGACTGGTCTTGCCCTTTTCCTCAATGTGAGCGTTTCAGAAAAGGACGCCTCAATGACCGCACCGTGGACCCCGGATACTTATATTGCCGCTCTTCATTTTGCCGCCAAAGCACATTTAGGGCAGCTCATTCCCGGTACAGACATTCCTTATATTGCGCATCCTGCTCAGGTCGCGCAGGAGGTTATGGCGGTTATTGGTGCAGAGAGCGTTGCCGCCCCCGATCTCGCCGTGCAATGCGCGCTGCTTCACGATGTGGTCGAGGATTGCAACGTCACGGTGAAAGCGCTCGAAGACAAATTCGGACGTGCGGTTGCAACCGGCGTTGCGGCGCTTACCAAAGACGAAAGCCTATCCCTTGAGGAAGCCATGCGCGACAGCTTGGCCCGTATCCGCCAGGAGCCGCGCGAGGTGTGGATGGTGAAACTCGCCGACCGCATCTCCAATTTGATGCCGCCGCCCGCGCACTGGAGTAAACAGAAATGCGCCGCTTACAGAGCAGAAGCGGGGCTGATCCTGGAGGCGCTCGGCGAAGCCAGCCCGCTGCTTGCCCAACGGCTTGGAGAAAAAATCGAGGCTTACACGCAATACACGGTCTGAAAGCGCCTCAACCGACCTAATCCGCCTCATAGACGGTAACAAAGAGTTGGTAAAGCCAGCTTCTTTGGTTTCGTTGTTTGCGCGCCATATATTAGCCTGCTAGGTTGCGCGCCGGACGCATAAGGATTTGCACGTTCGCGCCAAGATAATAAGGCTTCAGACAGATGACCGAGACGACCGCTATTACATTCGTTCCTTTCAGCAGCTCCCGGCGCACCATTTGTGTGGCGTTGGTGGAGAAAGATAAATCGTTTCCGCCCGCCATTCGCGCTTTGGATGAACAGTCCGGTGGTGCTATCACACGCGCGGCAGGCATCGCCAAGTTTAAAGGCGCCAAGAAGACCGTAGCCGATGTTCTTACGCCAACAGGGGTTGAGCTTGATCGTTTGGTGCTGTTGGGCGTGGGCGATATCGCCAAATACACCGAGACTGACTGGCTGGCGCTTGGCGGACAAATCCGCACGCGCCTAGTCGCAGCGCGCGCAACAGAGGCGGATGTTCTGCTGGATTTCGGCGAGGAAAACGCTGTATCCGGGCGTCAAGCTGGATGCGTTGCTCTGGGTGCTATGCTGCGCGGCTACGAATTCAAGAAATACAAGAAGAAAAAGAAAGAAGACGAGAAAGACGAGGCCAAGCTGAGCGATCTGCAATCCATGCAAATCGTCTGTCATCAGCCGGAAGAAGCCAAGGCGCATTTCGAAGCTTTTGAAGCGGCGGGCGAAGGCGTAATCCTCGCGCGAGATCTTGTTAACGAACCCGCTAACATTCTCGGTCCGGTCGAATTCGCCGAGCGCGTGCAGGCGCTTCAGGCCGAAGGGCTCGAAGTTGAAATTCTGGACAAAGAACGTCTCACCGCCATCGGCATGAACGCGCTTCTGGCGGTAGGGCAGGGGAGCGAACGCCCCAGCGCCGTCGCCGTAATGCGCTGGAACGGCGCGCGCGATGCGGACGAAAAGCCCATAGCGTTTGTGGGGAAAGGCGTATGCTTTGACAGCGGCGGCATCTCTATCAAGCCGCCTCAAGGCATGGATGAGATGAAAGGTGACATGGGCGGTGCGGCTGCCGTTACAGGCGCGATGCTGGCGCTCGCCAAGCGTAAGGCTCCTGTGAATGTTGTGGGCATTATCGGCCTGACCGAGAACATGCCGAGTAGCAAGGCAACGCGTCCTGGCGATATCATCACATCGCTCTCGGGGCAGACCATCGAAGTGCTGAACACCGACGCTGAAGGCCGTCTCGTGCTCGCTGATATCATGTGGTACGTGCAAGAGCGTTTCGAGCCGCGCACCATGATCACGCTGGCCACGTTGACCGGCGCTATCCTCATTGCGCTGGGCAAGGAACACGCCGGGCTGTTCAGCAATAACGACGAGCTGTCAGAGCAGCTTAGCGACGCCGGGAAGGAAACCGGCGAGAAAGTCTGGCGCCTGCCGCTCCACGCCAAGTACAACAAGATGATGGACTCGAAAAACGCAGACATGCGCAATATTTCCACGTCGCGCGATGCAGGTTCTATCACAGCGGCGCAGTTCTTGCAGCGCTTCGTGAAGACCGGCGTGAACTGGGCGCATCTCGATATTGCCGGAACTGCCGCGCCCGCCCCCGCTAGCGACATATGCCAGAGTTGGGCATCGGGCTATGGCGTGCGTCTGCTTGACCGGCTGGCGGCGACATCTTTTGAGAAGAAATAACGGAACGTTTTTTCCACGCGTCGCCAAGTGTCAGTGCTCTGGCTTTTGGCGGCGCTTTTGGTTTTGCCATGACAGTTCATTTCTCGGTGAACGACAGAATGAAACGTCGGGAGAAACCTTATTGTGGTAAGGGCGTTATTGCTGGCGATGCCAGAAGGTGATACTCAACAGGCCCTAAAACATTTCACAAAAGGGTGGTAGACCGTGGATAATAAGATCAACCGCGTTCCTCAGTCGCAAACCCGGCAAACGGTCGAAGCGCCGCTTTTGCCGCAATCCGGTTTTCCGGCCACCCGTATGCGCCGCACACGTCAGGCGGCATGGTCGCGCGCTTTGGTTTGTGAAAATCAACTTAACAGCAGCGATCTCATCTGGCCGCTTTTCGTGGTCGAAGGCGAAAATCAGCGTGTGCCTGTTACCTCTATGCCCGGCGTTGAGCGCCTGTCGGTCGATCTTGCGGTCGCAGCCGCTGAAGAGGCCGCTCAGCTTGGAATACCGGCCATAGCGCTGTTTCCCAACACCGATATGGCAAAGCGCAACGATCAGGCGACCGAGGCTTCCAACCCGGAAAATCTCGTATGCACCGCAGTGCGCGCCATCAAAGCGGCTGTGCCGAATCTCGGCGTGATTTGCGATGTTGCGCTCGATCCGTACACCTCGCACGGACACGATGGCATTCTCATTGACGGCGAAATCGTTAACGACGAAACCATTGAGGTGCTCATCAGCCAAACGCTTAACCAAGTGGAAGCAGGCTGCGATGTGATCGCCCCATCCGATATGATGGACGGGCGCATCGGCGCAATCCGTCAGGCGCTGGAAGACAAAGGGCACAAGAACACGCTCATCATGGCTTATTCCGCGAAATACGCCTCGGCGTTTTACGGGCCGTTCCGCGATGCCGTGGGCTCGTCCGGTACCTTGAAGGGCGATAAGCGCACCTACCAGATGGACCCGGCCAACAGCGACGAAGCCATTCGCGAGGTGGAGCTAGATCTTGCCGAGGGCGCCGACATGGTAATGGTCAAGCCCGGCATGCCGTATCTCGACATCGTGCGCCGCGTGAAGGATGCTTTCGGCGTGCCGACCTACGCCTATCAGGTGTCGGGGGAATACGCCATGCTTCAGGCCGCCGCCGCCAATGGCTGGCTCGATCATGACCGCGTAATGCTGGAAAGCCTGATGGCTTTCAAACGCGCAGGCGCTGATGGCATCCTTACCTACTTCGCCCCCATGGCGGCAAAGGCGTTACGCGCGCAAACGTGATTGGCGGCACGCAAGCCGCTGCTGATCTGCGTGGGTGAGGCGGCAATTTCGGCCAGAGCCTCAAGCCTTCAGCCATTTCGCGATGTCTTCGGCTTTTGGTAAACCGCCCGCGTGTACGATCTTACCATCGATCACAATAGCGGGTGTCGAAACGACGCCATATCCGGCGATTGCGGCTAAGTCCGTTATTTTGTCCAGTTCGATCGCCACACCGGCCTTTTCCGCCTCAGCCTTCACTAAGTCGGCAGTGACGTTACAGCGCATACAACCTGGGCCGAGTACCTTCACGTTTTTCATGCATTCTCTCCATTAACTAAATAATGCGTTGAACAAAAAGCCTACCGCAAGTATTCCCAATCCTACAACGCCTACGAACACAGCGAGTAACCTAAATTTCAGCACCTTGCGCAAAATGATCATTTCAGGCAGCGACAGCGCGATTACCGACATCATGAAGGCTAGCACTGTTCCGAGCGCCGCGCCCTTGCCAATCAGCGCCTCCACCACGGGAATGATCCCTGCTGCGTTGGAATACATCGGAATGCCGACGATCACGGCAGCGGGCACCGACCACCACGCCTCGTGTCCCATGATGGAGGCGAGGGTATCAGCAGGCGCAAACCCGTGGATCAGCGCGCCTATCGCGATGCCGGCCAACATCCACGGCCAAACCTTGCCGACGATATCGCGCACGGCGTCAAGCCCCGCCTGAAGACGGTCGGAGATGGAAAGTTTTTCGGATGGAATATCAGCCGGCGCAGCGCGCACATCGCGCACCCAATCTTGCAGCCAGTGTTCCAAATGCAGCTTGCCGATGACCCATCCCGAAACGATGGCGACGCCGAGACCGAACAACAAATAGGTGAGCGCAACTTTCCAGCCGAGCAGGCCGAATAGTAACCCCAGTGCGACCTCATTCACCATCGGCGCGGCTATCAGAAACGAGAACGTCACCCCCAGCGGTACTCCAGCGCTGACAAAACCGATGAACAGCGGCACCGCCGAGCACGAACAAAACGGCGTTACGATGCCGAGGCTTGAGGCGAACACATTGCCGACGCCTTCGCGCCGTCCGCTAAGAAGCGCGCGCGTTCGTTCCGCAGAAAAGAAGCTGCGCACAACGCCCATTGCGAATACGACCAGCGCGAGCAGGAGCAACACTTTCGGCGCGTCATAAAAGAAGAAAGCAATGGCCTCTCCGGCATGGCTGTGGCGTTCGACGGGGAACAAAGAGGCAACCCATTCCGAGAAGGGCACAAGCTGGCTGTAGAGCAGCACCCACGCCAAAAGCGCCGCAAGCGTTCCGCTGAGCCAGCGCATTTTTCGGCTTGCTTCTATTTTCTCATGCGATGACGCCGATGTTGCGCACGCAGGCGCGTCTTTCTTTGCGGTGCTGCAACAGCAAGGCGGATTAGCGGCGTCTTCCGGGGCAAGGTTGGCGCTCATACGGGCTGCCTTTCAAGAGTTTCGGTGGAAGTGGGGGCGGAATCGGGAACTGTGACGGATGTAGAGGCAAGGGCTAGCGCCGCCTCAACGAGCGTCACCACTTCCTCAGGTAGCTCCGGTGCACGCCGGTAACGCACCCATTGGGCATCGCGCCTGTCGACAACAAGCCCGGCCGTTTTCAAAACGTTCATATGCCGGGACATGCGCGACTGCGTGGCGCCTAGATCGCGCATCAATTCGCAGACGCATGTTTCTCGGCCATTCCAGATGATGCGGAGCGCCGCCAGCCGTGTCGGCTCAGCCAAAGCGGAAAGTAGGGTAATGGTATCGTTCATGTATGCGATAATGCGCCTATGCGCATAAGCAGTCAAGCCAACATCTCACGCAGATGCACCAGCTCTTATACGCTTAGCCGTTCACACATTGTAATATTCGCGATACCAGGCGACGAATCGCTCGATCCCGTCTTCAAGGGAAGTGTTGGGGGCGAATCCTACATCGCGGATGAGGTCTTCTACATCGGCGTAAGTGGCGGGCACGTCACCCGGTTGCATGGGCAGGTAATTTTTCTCAGCCTCGCGGCCCGTCGCCTTTTCAATGGCGGCGATGAAGTCCATTAACCGCACGGGGTTGTTGTTGCCGATATTATAAAGCCTATAAGGCGCGGTCGAACGCGACGGATCAGGCTGAGCGCTGCTCCATGTCGCGTCGCCTTCTGGCACACGGTCTAGCACACGCACCACGCCTTCCACGATATCGTCGATATAGGTGAAGTCGCGCGCATGCTGGCCGTTGTTGAACACATCGATCGGCTCACCCGCCAGAATTTTCTGCGTGAAGCTGAAATAGGCCATGTCCGGGCGGCCCCACGGTCCATAAACGGTGAAAAAGCGCAATCCTGTCATAGGGATACGGTAGAGATGCGCGTAAGAATGCGCCATCAGCTCGTTGGCCTTTTTGGTGGCCGCATAGAGGCTTAACGGATGGTCCACGTTATGATGCACGCTATAGGGCATCACCGTATTCGCTCCATAAACCGAGCTGGAGGACGCGAAAACCAGATGTTCCACGCCGTTGTTTCGGCAAGCTTCCAGCACGTTGAGAAACCCGCTGAGATTCGAATCGGCATAGGCGTGCGGGTTGCTCAGCGAGTAACGCACGCCCGCTTGCGCCGCCAGATTGATCACCGCTTGCGGTTTTTCATCCGCGAACACGGCTTCGAGTGCGGCGCGATCAGCCAGGTCGCATTTGACGAAGCGAAAGCCGTTGCGTCCTTCTAATTGCTCCAGGCGTGCAACCTTCAACGATGGGGCATAATAGTCGTTCAGATTATCGACAGCCACCACCTGATCGCCTCTGTCAAGCAGTGCTTTGACGACATAAAATCCGATGAAGCCGGCCGCACCGGTGACGAGAACTTTCATGAAAGACCACGCATTCTGAGTGTAATGGAGTGTAAAACTTTAAAGACCAGGCGAAAAAGCCCGTTTTCAATGGGTCTTGCATTGACGTCTTACGTGAGCAGAGTTATACACGCAACCACGTTTCTCAATTTCAAGCTGCTTACGTCATACACTGGCCGGAATAGCTCGTGCGGTCGGCGGGGCAAAGCTGAATAACGACATTCAGGGTAACTAGAACCATGGCCAATACGAAATCCGCAAAAAAAGCTATCCGCGTGTCGGAAAAGCGCACTGAGATTAACAAATCACGCCGCAGCCGCGTACGCACTTTCGTTCGCAAGGTTGAGGAAGCACTGCAAGCGGCTCAGCCAGAATTAATGCGTGGCGCTCAGAAGGGCATACTCCATAAGAACACCGCATCGCGCAAAATTTCGCGTCTTGCGGCACGGATTCGCGCCCTTGCAGTCTAGCTGGCAAGCGAAACTCGCGAGTTCTACACAGCTGTGACCATCATGCAACGCCCGGCTTAATCCGGGCGTTTTTTCTTTTTTGGGTTTCTGGGTGGAATCAATTTATTTTCAATCTGTTAACCTTTTGTTAAGTCTATGCAACCTAGGATTGCTTAACTTAAGATTGTGCAATCAAGTAAAAAATGTGGGGTTTCGGTCAGATTCGTATTGACCCGTACTCAGATAGAATCGAGTCGGTTTAGTTGCGTTTTGTTGTTGTGTATCAATAGGTTGAGTTATGACCCTTGAGTCGGATAGAAAACTGTTCCCTTTTGAGCGCGCCGCTTTAACAGCC
>JARRLC010000052.1:0-15145 GCA_037387425.1 Alphaproteobacteria bacterium | reverse complement strand
GGTGTACCGGAACCGCCCTCATAGTGGCAGCTAGCACAGCCTGTCGTTATGCCATCGTGCTTGAACCTCGTGCCTTCGAAAGAGGTCGTGCTGGTGTGACACGTCTCGCACGGCTGGTTCGTCGGTATGTGACTGTTAGACTTAGGTGTACCGGAACCGCCCTCGACGTGGCAGGTCGCACAGCCTGTCGTAATGCCATCGTGCTTGAACTTCGCGCCCCCGAAGCTGGTCGTGCTGGTGTGACATGTCTCGCAAGGCTGCGATGTTTGAACGTGGTTCGTGGGCTTGCCGAGCGCGGTCGAGCCGTTGTGGCAGGTCGCGCAAGGTTGATTAACATTAGCGTGGTCAAATTTGGCGCTTGAGAAGGTCACCGTGCTGGTGTGACACGTCTCGCAAGGCTGCGTAGTTGTCTGATGATTTGGGGTTTTCCCAGTAGCACTGACGCCGTTGTGACAGTTTGCGCACGATCCTGTAATCTGGGCATGATTGAACCAGCTTTTCCGCCAAGTCGTTATAGAGTGACAGGTACGGCAATCGCTATTTGAACGAACGTGCGTTTGCGATTTTCCCGGCGCAGTCGTTCCATTATGGCACGCCACACAAGCTCTGGGCGTACCGCGAAAACGGCCGTTGGTATGACAAGACTCGCAAGGGACTGAGAAATGACCACCGGTCAGCGGAAAACCCGTCTGAAAGTGATCAAATTTATTTGAAACGCGTTTTTGCGCCTCGGCTCCCGTAATGAGACAGATGGTTAATACTGTCATGAAGACAGCTATTTTGAAGCCCTTTTCGAGCAATCCCATCACCGAATTCTCCCTCTCGTGCCCCTGCCAGAAAATGCAGTCACCATCGGCATTTCCCGCGCAAACTTCCCCCTGAAACGGCTGTTTTCAGCCATTTCAATGTGTCTTGCTAATGCGGGTTGCCCCCTAAATTTCCTGGCACTGACGGTGTGCATTAGCTCTTTAGGCGATACCCCCAGTTCCCCCTAGAAAATCGCCATAACAGCCAAGCGCACACCGCCAGTCTCAATGGGAAAACGAACTTGAAGCGGGTTTATTCCAATTTTCAGAAATACTTTGCGGAATAGCCAAGCCAGCTATCCGTTGTTATCTTGCTGACATAAGCCAACAATTCAGGGGCATAAACGTGCGCCAGGGTACTGGTCTGAGAGGGGGGAGCGGACGCACACGTCTGTACGTGGGGCTGGGAGCGTTATGCTGTCTGGCGTTTGCCGCAACCGTTTCGGTGAGATTTCAGTACATTACCGGGGTTTCCGAAGCCTTCGTGACCCCTGTTCAGGCTGGAAATAAACATAAAAAACACAGCGAATCTGAACATAGCCAGGAAAGTTCCAAGGAAAGCGAAAGTTCTGAACACAGAGAGAGCGGCGAAAGCAGCCTGTTCAGAGAATCCGATGATAATCATGATGATCATGATGATCATCATGAGGATAGCGGAGGATATCAGGAGTCTGACAACCGGGAATATTCTTCGTCTGAACATGAGCACGACGATGATGGCGGGGATCACGAAGATCGCAACGACGAATCCCGGAATGGTAAACGGTCGGATCTGGAACACCAGGGACATCACAGGCGCCATAAAGATGACGATGACCGTCCGCCGCGCACCGTGCTGGAAATGCTCAAGCGTTTGACATCCCCTCGCCGTTCTAAATCAGGATCGCTGGGACATCACACAGGCATTAATTCTTCGCCTCGCGGACGCAACGAAATCCTTGCCGTAAATTTGAGCCCACGCGGAGCAAAACGCGCACGCAGTCTCGGCTTTAAGATACGCGGCTCCATGCACAACGGTACGCTGAATGGCCGAGTGACACGTCTTGTACCGCCACGTGGGATGAACGCCGGAAGAGCGCGCAATCTTTTGCAAGGAAGGCGGTCACAAGGACAGACAGGAGAACAGTTTGCCGTTAATCAGCGTTACAAGCTGTATCATCCAGCACGAAAAGACCAAACAGAGCTAGACAGACGTTCTGTGCCGTCTCGCCGCGCGCCCCCTCGCTGCTCTGGCGACCGGTGTTTTGCCCGGCAGCTGATCCGCTGGCATTCCGGCGTTGAATCTTGCGCAAACAATCTGAAAATCGGCGTTATCGATACTCAGGTGGACAGCCAGCACCCTGCTTTCAGCAGAGCGAACATGCAGCTTGGCGTATTTCTACCCGAAGGAACCAAGCCCGCAGATGCATGGCATGGAACCGGCGTATTAGGATTACTTGCCGGATCTTCAGAAAGCGGAACACCCGGCCTTATCCCCAAAGCCAATTATTTCGTCGCCAGTGTTTTCACTCAGGATGAAACTGGCGACGTGACAACCGACACAGTAAGTCTGCTGAGCGCTTTGGAATGGATGAACGCTTTTGACGTCAAGATCATTAATATGAGCTTTTCCGGCCCTAAAGATGAATTGGTAGAAAAAGCCATAGAGCGCATGAGCAAACGAGGCGTGCAATTCGTTGCGGCGGTTGGAAATGACGGGCCTTCGACGGCTCCCAGCTATCCCGCATCCTATCGTCCGGTCATTGCGGTGACGGCTATCAGCAAAGATATGCGGAATTATCCATACGCTAATCGTGGCGAACGCGTTGATCTGGCCGCGCCAGGCGTGGACATCTGGTCGGCGGTTCCAGGCGGGCGCGAGGGATATCACACAGGCACATCTTTTGCCGTGCCCTATGTTACGGCCATGCTGGCCACGATTTACAACCAAATGAAAGTGCGTCAGAAGCAAAACCTGCTGGACCAATTGACGGTAATAGACCTTGGCCCCAGGGGGCACGATCCCATTTATGGACGTGGCCTGATGGTAACGCCTGCTACTTGCAGCAACTACGGCAGAGCGGTGGCGCAAGGCCAAGACAGGCGTCAACGTACGCCTACGATAAATCCGCCATTACCGCAATCGCCCCCTCCGGCCATAATCCGGAGCGCGCCATCCTCAGGGCCGTCGGCTAAGGCGTCATCAGCAAGTTTTCAGTGAAGAAAGTTCCCAGCCGCGAGGTATCTCATGGCTGCCAGTTGTTGTTGATCAGCGTTTGTTCTTCCGCCGGGCCGAGCGCATCCCCTTCGATGATCTTGCGAACCGCAGTTTCAACGGATGTAGCTGCCTTGCTCGCCGGAGATATGTGCTTTGACGGTTCCGCCATCGCTGGACGCCCAGCGCTCGCCATATGGATATCAAGCCGCCATTGTCCCGCATCTGTCCGGCAGGCAACGCCCGCGTATCCGCCTTTTGAGGTCATCGCGTTGTATTGACGGCAAAAAGCTTGATGACGATTTTTGAAGGTCAGCACAACCCGGACGGTCAAAGCTGAAGCCGGGCTTTCGCCTAGCGAGACCTTTTTGCCGCTTGGTACGGTTTCCAAAGCGCGCAGCAACGGGCCTGATGCGAAAATCTGCCCGTTGCCAACAGCAACAAGCTGCTGACTGTCGCCTGAGGTCTGGTTTAGGTAGAGGCCAGCGCCCCCCGCAACGGCAAGGATAAGCACGCTCCACGCTGTCGCCATGGACAGACGCGGGCCGCTAATGAAGGTTTTGCCAACTGCATTCAACACCGTCACAATCGGATTGTGTCGGACTTTTTCCTGCTTGGCTGCGCCAGAACTACTTGTATTAGCGTAATAACGAGGCGGTTCATCGCACAGAACGAGCTTCAGCAAGTGCCCAGGCACTGGCTCCTGAAGCGTCTCGTCGTACAGCTCCGCCACCGGCCCCCTCGTCGCCTCGAAAACCCGGAGCCGTTCGCGCGCCTCAGCATCCGTGGCAAGTTGGGCTTCAACAGCGGCGCGGTCCTTGGGAGCCAATTCACCATCTGCATACGCCATTATCATTTCGTCACTCAGCTCGCCCACGGCGGCTCTCCGCTTTTTTGGTGGTGTTACCCGGCATATCACCCTCTACATATTGAAACAAATTTTGCCGAGCTCTTGCCAGACGACTCATGACGGTGCCGATAGGTATCCCCAGAATATCCGCCACTTCTTTATAGGATCGTCCATCAATGATTACCAAGGCTATCAACACCTTTTGTTCTGCTGGTAAGCGTTGAATACCCTTTTGCACTCTTGCCAGCGTGAGTCGGGTATCCGTAATCTTTCGCCCATCTTCACCCGCCACCTCGCCAGCCGTTTCCAGATCAAGCATCTCACCACGGACTTTCTGTGCACGCAAACGATCGAACCACTGCGTCTGCGCGATGCGGAACATCCAACTGTCGAGCCGTGTTCCTGGCTGCCACTGATCAAGCCGTGATAAAGCACGTGCGCACGTTTCCTGAACCAGGTCATCGCCTTTGTCCGAGTCCCCCGTTAGCACGTAAGCAAAACGCCGAAGACGGGGCAGAAGCTCGACCATCCGCTGCCGGATATCATCCGTCACGGCCGTACCTCTCTCTCCGCCTGTAATGATAACGATTGGGAGGCCATACAAATCCCAAAATTTCGCCAAAATTTATTTCTGGGCGGAGGGGCGGTGGCTATTATGCAACAGAATAACATCATCAGCGTAGTCCTCCCGGACGAAATGTTTTTGTTGTGTGGCACTTTTCGCAGGCTGTGCCGAAATTGCCCTGATGTGTGTCATCTTCAGCGTGACATGCATAACAGGACGAATACTGAGATATTTTTTTGACGTGTTTTTCTTTATGGCAAAGATGGCAATGCAATCCCCGATGAGCGCCCGTTAGCGGATACTGCGTTTGCTTATCGTGATCGAATTTCCAGAACTTCCAGCCATTTGGATTATGGCAAAAAGAACAGTCCGCGCCTAGCCGTCCTTGATGGGCGGTATCCTTATGACAGGCTTCACATTTTGGTGAAGTGTCGGCATAGGATTGCGTTCGGTGACATTCCTCACAAGGCACCACCGCATGCAGCCCCAGCAGCGGGAACTGCGTGAAATCGTGGTCGAATGCGACGCGTTTCCGCCATCCCTTTTCGTTGTGGCAGGTCTCGCATTTCTTGCCGAGTTTACCTTTATGAGGATCGTGCTTTTCGTGGCAAGAAACACATGTGGTGGCGTTTTTGTCCTTATAAAGATCGCCGCTATGGCAGCTATCGCACTTGGCCTTGGCATGTTTGCCGCGAAGCGGAAATTTCGTCTCCTTGGCGTGATCGAAACGGATGATGTCCCATTTTTTTGAGATGTGGCAGGTCTGGCATTTTTTGCCATAACGACCGCGATGCACATCTTGCAACTGATGGCAGCTAGCGCAAACAGTCGTGACGCCTTTGTACCGCTCCCCGGCATGGCAGGCGTTGCAGGCAACCTTTTTATGCGCGCCCTCTAGCGGAAACTTGGTCTTGCTGTGATCGTATGATTTCACTTCCCGCCAGGATGTTTCGTTATGGCACGTTGCGCATTTCTTCCCGAGCGCGCCTTTATGCGGCTCGGTTTTCTTATGGCAGCTAACGCATTGGCTTGGCGCTTTCCGGAATTTTTCCTTCGGCTTGTGGCAGCTATCGCAGGGAAGCGATTTGTGCGCGCCTTTCAGATCGAAATCAGTGAATTTGTGGGTGAACGATTCTTTGTCGAACTGTACGACATCGGCGTTTCTGCCTTTGTGATCTGTATGGCAATGCTTGCATTCGGCGTTGACCGTATCGGGACGCCGCCCGTGTAAACCACGCTTTTGCTTCCGGTCAGCCGCAATATCCTTGTGGCAGGCCATGCAAAGCCGCTTCTGCGAGGATTTCGAGAATGCTTCGTGGCAGTTGGCGCATTTCTTCTGATATTTAGCGTGGCCTTCGATCAGCGGTCCCGGCATCACCAGACGATCGAATAGGCTTTGCGCAGCCGCCGCCGAAGCCAAAGCAACCGTGAAAAGAGCAAACGCCACCGCGATAAGTGCACGAAATTGCAAGCTACGATCCTTCCTCAATAGAGATGCACTGCAATGATGTGCGCCACCGCCGAAGCGACCAGCAGAAAGAATAACGGCATGTGCAACACGTGCCACAAGGCGAACAGCCGTTCGAACACAGCAAAACGAGCAGCCTTGCCGATCACCGCGGAGTAGAGCCGCAGATGATGCCTCACAAACGCGCGCCGTTTGCGCCGTTCATTCCACGACCATTTGCGCCGCTTGCTTTCCGTCGAGATGATCACGTTGGCAAGACGCTTCAGCCGTTCGCGCAGAATGACAAGCCGTAGCCCGAGCGTCAAAAACGCCCAGATTTGCGTAAAAAAGTTATGACGCGGGGCAAGAATTTTGGCTTCAAAAGCTTGCAGGCTTTCATGAAATTGGCTGGCCTGAGCAACATCTTCGCCAAGGGCGGCCTTAAGCGCTGAAGCGTCCTGCATGATCTGGCGAAGCTCTGACTTGTGGCCATAGAGCCCCATATGCACCTTGGTGTAGAGATATCGGCCGATAATGCCGCTGGCGACGACAATCAGCGTAACGATGGTGGCCACCGTCGCGTTAAGCGAAGCAAATTTCCAGTTGGAATGAACGAGAATTAGCATTGGTCCAACGATGCCGAGAATCATATGCCAGAAAAACCACGACGCCGTTCTACCAAGATTACGGAAAATACGCATCCGTTTGCGTAGAGGATAGAGCAGTAATATGCCCATCATCGTGCTACCAATGATGCCGAGCCAATAACCTGTCCCGGTTTCGGGCGTCAGATGCCCTTCATCGCGGAAGTGCCAGCTTAAATAGAGTGCGGCTAGAACCGCCACAGTAAACAGTACCGGCCCCATAGATAAAAATGGACGCGTAAGATAATGCCCGGCGCGCGCTATAACACTGCGAGCATAGCCGCTGCGCCTCTGTTGTGCTTGTGGATTTTGTCGCCTGACCGGAGCCAAAGCGGACATATTGGAATTAAACCTTGCCGGGGTTCTGGATATGGATCGATTTGACATAACACCTCAATTGTCCGCGCAATAATACCCCCTGCCGCAAAACAGCGGGTTATTAAGAAATAACGCGATCAATTGAGTATGCGATCAAGTCAGGCCCCTAAGCCAAACCAAGAATCAGGCCGTTTTGTGACTGTGAGAACGCGTATGACGGAGAAGTGTTGAGAACAACGCTCGCCGTGCGGTGAATGTTAGCAGGCCCTAAACACTCTTTTAAAAAATAATACTGCCTTGGAGGAATATTACCGCGCTCCGCCCGTTGTCCGATTGCGTATGCGTCAATCGCGGTCAAATGCAGTCAATGATCAAGCAACACAAAAAATAATCGCTAGGGTAAGGACGGACAGCAAGGAGAGCCATCGTTAATGGAAGAAAACAGCAGATAGTGAGCTGCATTCAGAAACAGGACCAGTTGATATCCGTGAGAACGGAAGGGAAACCGGTCGAATGATTATAGTTGTGCGTTCAGTGCTTCATAGCGAAAAGCTTTCGCTGTGACGTTCTGATTTTGCTTTTTCTGCTAGCTCATCGGCTTCGGGGACTTTCGTGAATGGATATGGCATTTGATCCAATCGTTGTTGCTGCTTATGCTGGACCACTCGCCATTATATGGCTGATCTATTTCAGTTCGCGCAAAAAGGCCGAGAAATCTAATCTGGCGGCCCGCGCGGAAGCCGTTGAAGCTGGGCTTACAGAACCGGCTTCTTTGCATCCGCTGATCGATCCTTCCAAATGCCTGGGGTGCGGATCATGCATTCGCGCCTGCCCGGAAGGCGAAATCATCGGGTTCATCAACGGCAAGGCCGAACTCATCGAACCAACGGAGTGTATCGGCCATGGCGCTTGCAAGACCGCCTGCCCGCATGGCGCGATCACACTCGTGTTCGGTACCGAGACACGGGGGGTGGACATCCCCAACGTCGCGCCGAACTTTGAGACCAATGTGCCCGGCATCTTCATCGCAGGCGAGTTGGGCGGCATGGGGCTTGTCCGCAACGCCATCGAGCAGGGACGGCAAGCAATCGATTCGATCCGCCAGGTCGGGCGGTCCAACACGCCCGGCGTTGCCGATGTGCTGATTATCGGCGCAGGACCGGCGGGCATATCGGCAAGCTTGGCCGCAATTGAGCACAAGATGCGTTACATCACCCTGGAGCAGGACAGTTTCGGCGGTACCGTCGCGCATTTCCCACGCGGCAAGCTGGTCATGACGCAACCCGCGACATTGCCACTCTACGGCAAGATGAAATTTACCGAGATCACCAAGGAAAAACTGCTTGGGTTCTGGAATTTTATCGCAAGACGCACAGGGCTGAAGGTGCACTATGGCGAACGCGTGGAAATGATCGCGCCCGCGCCTCATGGCTTCGATGTACAAACCACGCAAGGGCTTCACAAGACGCGCACAGTGCTGTTGGCCATCGGACGGCGCGGCACGCCAAGGCGGCTCGAAGTGCCTGGAGAAGAGCAAGCCAAGGTCGTCTACCGGCTCATCGATCCCGAGCAATACCGCGGCAAGCATGTGCTGGTCGTTGGCGGCGGCGACAGCGCACTAGAAGCGGCGGGCAGCATCGCCGAGGAACAAGGCACGACCGTCACGCTGTCTTACCGCAACGAGGCATTTTCGCGCGCCAAGCCCAAAAACCGCCAGCGCGTCGAGCGCGCGCAAGCCGCGAAGCGGCTGAAAGTCATGCTCAAATCGAACGTAAAGGAAATCGGCCCCGACACCGCGCGGCTGGAGTGGAAAGGCCAACCGGTCGAAATTCCCAACGACGCTGTGATCATCTGCGCGGGCGGCATCCTACCCACGAAATTCCTGAAAAGCATAGGCATCGAAGTTGAGACCAAATATGGAACGGCTTAACAGCATCGTTTTTGCCCTCGCTCTGGCGATCATCACCACAGCATTCCCAGCGCGCGCACAAGACCAAGACGCTGACAGCACTATGTACGAAATTGAGCAGGCGCTCAGAACCGGCTCTTACGCCGAAGCGACCGCTCTTCTGGAACGCGCCGCAATGGCGGGAAACGCAAAGGCGCAATACCGGTTGGCCTCGCTGTACCGGGCGGGCGTCGGCGTTTCACGCAACGATAAAGCCGCCTTCCAATGGATGAGCAAAGCCGCAACACAAGGCATGGTAAAAGCACAATACGCGCTGGGCCAGATGTACCTTGGCGGTCGCGGCGTGCCAGCGAACCGTCCTAAAGCTGAAATCTGGCTGCAACGCGCCGCCGCTCAAGGCTACGAGAAAGCGCGAGAGCTTGTAGGAAGGCTTGCCACGAAACCAGCTTTGGCCGCACCTGAAACGGGCTGGGCGGTCGTTGAGGAAGATAAATCGCCGCGAGAGCGGAAGCTGGCGGCGGTGACGCCTCCGCTCCGTCTCGCTAGCGGAAAGCCCGCCGTTTTGGAAGCCGCCTTTCGCGGACAGACCAAAGCCATGGAAGCCCTTATCGGGCAAGGCGCAAACCTGGAAATTCGCGACCGTGACGGCAACACCGCGCTTAGCCTCGCAGCATTCGCAGGCAAGACCGAGGTTGTCGAAGTTCTGCTGAACGCGGGCGCCAATGTGGATGCGCGCAACAGGCGAAGCGAAACACCTCTCATGTTGGCCATGCTGAAGGGGCATGCTTCCACTGCCAATTTGCTCATTGTCAGAGGCGCGAATATCAACGTCCGGAATACGAAAAACGAAACACCGCTCAGCCTCGCAGTGGAGAGGTGCCTGACACAAACCGTGCAATTGCTTCTGCGCCGAGCTGCGCATTTTAGTACGCGCGCCAGTGGTCAGGCCACCCCGCTTATGCAAGCCAGCGAAACGTGCGACGGTAAATTCCTTCAGTTGTTCTTCGGCCCTGGCGCGAACGTCAACCAGCAGGATAAATACGGCCGGACAGCGCTATGGATCGCAGCCAGCAAAGGCAATACGTCGGCGGCAGCCGCACTTTTGCAAAACGGCGCGAATGTCAGGCTTGCGAAAAGAAATGGCGTTACGCCGCTTCTGGAAGCGCTTGCGCGCGGTCATGAGACGACCGCCATGTTACTGCTCACGAATGGCGCCGATGCTAAGCAAGCCTCTGCCTCGGGCAATACGCCGCTCATGCTGGCGTCAAAAGCTGGCTTAACCAGAATCGTGAAACGGCTCATCAAGACTGGCGACAATATCGACGCGCGTAACACTTATGGCAACACAGCGCTAATGATGGCAGCCAGCGAAGGACGAGCCGAGACAGTCAAAGCGCTGTTGAAGGCCGGAGCGAGCCGCTATTTGCGAAACAAAAAACGCGAACAAGCCGCTGATATCGCCAATTCCAGAGGGCACCGCAGAATAGCGAAAGTTTTGCGCTAGAACCTGTTTGAAATTTACAAGCGCGTGCAGTCGCCACGATACTAGTGCACTGACGCATTCAGAAGATTCATGCATGAATGCACTAGCTCTTTGTTTATGCATCAATTTTTCCAAACTCGGCTGCAGCCTTCGTTTGGATCGATGCACTAGAGGCGATGCTTGGCAAAATCACGATATGAAGAAACGGGCTGAGCGTCAGAGCATCAGGAACCGGGTACTGTACTGTTGGTTGCGGGGGCAGGATTTGAACCTGCGACCTTCAGGTTATGAGCCTGACGAGCTACCGGGCTGCTCCACCCCGCGCCAAAAGACAGTTGCGTTCAAAGAAACGAACGAGGCACCCACCCCACACAGAGGCGAGCGTTAAATCCGGCCGAAAATGAAAGGATGACAATATCGCGGCTGGTAGGGGTGTGTAACCGATAAACGGCATGAGCGCAACCCCCACCGACGGTTTTTTGTGCAACGCACTTATTCTTATAAATGCGGAAATGGCTGGCGCGCTGGCAATCGCTCTTCGCGGACGCCATACGGAGCACGCTATCGGCTTGTTTGCGCTATCATCGTAGCGTTCGCAGTCCGTCATAAAATATTCTGCGTTCAATAATATTTTAATGACATCTGGCGCCGTGTTTCATCCGAACGGCAAGGCCGCAGTTGCATAGCTCCGCAATTCCGTTATTCAAATGAGCAAGTCTCACACGGAAGCAGCATGGAAGATATTAAGGAAAAGGCGGCCCTCAGCTCGGTTCTCGCTAGCGTTATGCTCGCGGCTGGCAAGTTTGTGGCGGCGTTCATCACGGGCAGCCTTGGGCTCTTATCGGATGCGCTACACGCGCTGCTCGATGTCGGCGCCACGATCATGACCTATTTCGCGATCCGCATCAGCGGCAAACCCGCCGACGCACGGCACACATACGGTCATGGCAAGGTTGAGTCTGTAGCCGCACTTATTGAGACGATTCTTCTGTTCATGGTCGCCGCCTATGTTGTTACGGAAGCCTTAGGGCGTCTGCAACGTGGCAATTCCGCGTTGGAACAATCCTGGGTTGCTTATGCAGTGCTAGGCGTGTCCATTGTGGTTGATCTCGTACGTTCACAAAGCCTCTTACGCATCGCAAAAAAGACGAACAGCGAGGCGTTGGCGGCGGATGCGTTACATTTTGGCTCAGACCTTATTAGTTCGTCTCTGGTACTTCTGGGCCTCGCTGCCGAATATCTTGGCTATCCGGAGGGCGACGCGTTCGCGGCTATCGGCGTTGCGATTTTCATTGGCATTGCCGGATATCGGCTAGGGCGGCGCACGATCGACACGCTAATGGACGCTGTTCCGGAGAATATGCCTGAGAAGATTCGCGAGATCGTGGACCGCCAAACCGGTGTCGTGAGCGTTGATGCAGTGCGGGCCCGCCGAGTAGGCGCAACGATTTTCGCCGATCTTGAAATATCAGTGGCACGCACCTTGTCGCTTAATCGCGTAAAATCCATCAAGGACACCATCACCGCTGCGTTGACAAAAGAACTCGGCCAAGCGGAAATCACGGTTGTCACCACGCCTCGCGCGCTTGACGACGAAACCGTTTTGGAGCGCGTTCTGCATGTCGCGACGATAATGGAGCGCCATATCCACCATGTCACGGTTCAGCATATCGGCGAGCGATTATCGGTAAGCCTCGATTTGGAGGTTGACGGCCGTCTACCGCTGAAGGCGGGCCACGCTATCGCCACAGATCTGGAAACAGCGATCGCTGCCGAATTGGGCGAGGATATCGAGGTGGAAACACACATTGAGCCGCAGTGCATGCTGATGCATACCGGCGCCAACATTCCCGCCAATCAACTGGAGAGCATCCACGCCGCGCTTGAAGAGGAGGCCGCGAAAAACGGCATCGTGTCGCAAATCCACAATGTGCGGGCGCGGGAGACGGCGGAAGGGCTGGTCGTGTATTTCCATTGCGGAGTAAATCCGGAATTATCCGTCGCGGCCGTCCATGAGCATGTGGATACGGTGGAACGGGCCGTACGGCAGAAATTCCCGGATATTATCCAAGTTATAGGCCACGCCGAACCAGCTCAATAAAGCGCTACTTTCCGGACAAGCCCCAGGGCACGGGAAAAGCCGCACCATCCGCCTCGAACAGGCGCGCTTCAATACCGAAAACCTGGCGCAGACACTCTGCGGTAAGCGCAGCGCCAGGAACATCGAACGCAGCCACAGCACCATCATTCAGCACCAGCACACGGGAGGCGAACCTGGCGGCCAGCATAAGGTCGTGGCTGGTGGCAATAACGATGTCTCCCACCTGCGCTCGCGCCGTCAACACGCGCATGACTTCCAACTGATGCGCCGGGTCAAGTGAGGAGGCGGGCTCATCAGCGAGCAAAAGCGGCGCGCCAACGGCCAGTGCGCGCGCCAACATCACACGAGCACGTTCGCCACCGGATAGCGTGGTTACTGCGCGGCTCTTCAGAGGTTCGACATCGGCGGCAGCCATCGCGGCGGAAATGGCGGTTTCATCGGCGGCGCTCAGATTCGCGAGGCTGGAGGCATGCGGCGCGCGCCCGATGGCCACGATATCCCGCGCGGAGAGCGGCCAGTGGGCAACGTGTCCCTGCGGTAGATAAGCGAGCATGCCTGGCTGACGCCCTCTGCCATCTGTGGCGAGCGCCCTCCCCTCCCAGGCGATACGACCGCTGAACGGAAGCAGCCCCGCCACGGCTTTGAGCAGCGTGGTCTTGCCCGCGCCGTTCGGTCCAACCACTATCAGCAGCTCGCCGCGTTGAATTTCAAACGAGACGTTGCGTAAGATTTCTCGCTTGCCGAGCGCCACGCCAAGATTTTCCACCCGCAAACTCATAACGCGCCGCCCCCCTGTTCTTGCAACAGATCACGCCCGCGCTGTTTCAAAACGAGCCAAATGAAGAACGGTACGCCGATAATCGCTGTCAGCACCCCAATGCGGATTTCACCGCTTGTCGGAATAAGCCGCGCCGCGCAATCCGCCGCAAGCACCAGCGCCGCGCCTGCCAGCATCGCTGGAATGTGGACGCGCGCCGGGTCATGCCCCACGAAAGGCCGCACCAGATGCGGCACCACCAGCCCCACAAAGCCGATAACGCCAGTGACCGCCACAACCCCGCCAGCGCCCGCCGCCACGCCGAGCACGGTCAGGAGTTTCAGCCCGCCGATATTCACGCCACTGGTGCGCGCGACATCCTCGCCGAGCGTCAAGGCCCGCAAGCTTCCGCGCGCCCATAGTAATAAGAGCCACGACGCAGCGACAAACGGCGCGGCCATCGCGATATGATGGAAACTGCGGTCTTGCAGCGAGCCAAGCAGCCAAAATGCGATTTCCAGCGCCGCATAAGGGTTCGGAGCCAGATTAAGCACAAGCGACACCGCCGCTCCGGCAAGGCTGGAAAGCGCCAGCCCCGCCAAAAGCAGCGTTAACATGCTGGCGCGCGGTCCCGCCAGCGCCAGAAGCGCCCACACCGAGGCAAGCGCCATCAACATGGCCGCAAGCGGCAACGTATAGGATAAAGCGCCCGCTAGCCCTGTGGCGATAGCTGTCACCGCCCCAAAAGCCGCCGCACCAGGCGCGCCGAAAATGGACGGATCGGCCAGCGGATTGCGTACGAAGCCTTGAAGTGCGGCGCCTCCGAGCGCCAACGTGGCGCCTACAACGCCCGCGAGGATGGCGCGCGGCATCCGCAATTCCCACACGATGAGTCGGTCCACGGCTGAGCCTTGGCCGGCAAGCGCGTGGAACACTTCAACTGGCGACAGCGCCGCCGGTCCAATCAAG
Organism: Alphaproteobacteria bacterium; assembly: GCA_037387425.1. Lineage (GTDB taxonomy): Bacteria > Pseudomonadota > Alphaproteobacteria > Rhizobiales > Rhodomicrobiaceae > JARRLC01. The sequence continues at coordinate 1,102 of JARRLC010000052.1, read as the reverse complement.
AGCGAGATAAACACCAATACGCCGACGAGCGCCGCCAGCATGACAATGAGCGTGCGTGCAGTCATGAAATATGCGCCGCCTCCGATTCGCCCCGGCTAGGCCGCGCTAGATTGTCTCTCCTCAATGCACCAGCGGATGCTGCCTTGAAATTCCCGCGCAAGCGAGAAACTGGCAGAAGTGCAGACTTTGCGGAAAACAGGATTGCTCCTTCGCTCTCGCAGGGAATGCGATAACGATAGACCTGCTGGTTCGTCCGAGACAATCTGCTTTGAAGATATTCGCCTGTCATCCCGCTTCTGATAAATGCTAGGGGCGACCTGTGCAATGTACAAGACGCTCGCGCCAATGATTAGGGTTTAGCCGCGCGTGTTGCCCGCGAAGAGGTCTTTTATCATCATTTGGAGAATACTGCTCACCACACCTCAAGATGTTCTAACATTACATTCACAAGTCTGCGTATCGTCGCAAAGCTGAACATCAGTACACATCTCATAATTTTTGCAAGGCCGACAATCTTCAATCTCAACATAGCGGCCTTGCGCCAATGGCCGTTCACTGCTTGCTTAGAAAGTCTGTTAGGGGAGAAGAAGTATTGTTATTGAGAGACACTCTCAATCATATCGTCAGTAGTTCCCCTTGAAAGCGAAGGTACAACGAATCCGAATTCAAAAAGTTAATTCAAAATATGTAGTGCCATGATTGACAACGCGGCGACTCGCGATAAGTTATTTTACGTAAACAAATAAAATAAACTCGTTAAAATCATCATAAAAATAGCAATATGCGACAAGTTTTCCTAAATTTTTCAGAATTTTGTAGCGTGCAAATCTTGTGATTATTTAAAGATACAGCGTAAAAACAAAAAAACAAGAATTTCGCACTCTAAAACGAACCATCTGGTACGACGTAACACCAGTCGGCTTGATATAAATCAACGCGTCACTAGCTTTCCCCCCGCATAAGTTAGAAGGGGGGCTAGCCCTGCCGCAAGCTGCTCATGCACTACGAGGTCAATCAGATGAATAATGCTGCATCTGCAAAGGGGGATCCGATTACGTTTTCGGATCTATTGGCGTTAGTTATCGCCATTGCCGGTCTTGCC
>JARRLC010000051.1:0-15181 GCA_037387425.1 Alphaproteobacteria bacterium | reverse complement strand
GCTTTCTGCTTTTGTCTCAGGCGTTCGCAATTTGGCTCCATGAAGGAGTGTAGCTCAATCGGCTAGAGCACCGGTCTCCAAAACCGGGGGTTGGGGGTTCGAGTCCCTCCACTCCTGCCAGGGGTAAGGTGCATATCCGGCGAGGTGACTCAGGATACCGAGCGCAAGAGGTCTTGATTTTTCCGCATGGCAAAGACGAACCCATTTGAATTCGCACAGCAGGTCCGCTCCGAGGTTTCCAAGGTTACCTGGCCGACGCGGAATGAAACGATGGTCACGACCGTGATGGTGCTCATCATGGCTGTGCTCGCGGCAATTTTCTTTTACACAGCGGATTCCATCATAGGCTGGGGGGTAACCTCGTTGCTTGGTCTTGGCCGCTAGTCTTAACGCGTCGTTAAAAAAGAACGAGTAAAACCATGACGAAGCGTTGGTATATTGTTCACGCTCATTCAAACTTTGAGAAGAAAGTTGCCGAATCTATTCGGGAGCGTGCGCGAACGGCCAATCTCGAAAATTTGTTCGAGGAAGTGCTTGTGCCCATGGAAGAAGTCTCTGAGGTTCGCCGCGGACGTAAGGTGAACGCCGAGCGGAAGTTCTTTCCGGGCTATGTGCTTGTGAAAATGGATATGACCGATCAAGCATATCACTTGATCAAGAATACGCCCAAAGTCACCGGGTTTCTGGGGGCTGATAATAAACCTCAGCCGATTGCAGAGGCCGAGGCATTACGAATTCTTCAGCAGGTGAAAGACGGTGTGGAGCGTCCCAAACCGTCAGTGAGTTTCGAAGTCGGTGAGCAAGTGCGCGTCGTCGATGGTCCGTTTGCTTCGTTCAGCGGACACGTCGAAGAGGTGGATGAAGAACGCGCACGGCTCAAAGTCGCAGTTTCCATTTTCGGCCGGGCAACGCCGGTTGAATTGGAATATGGGCAAGTAGCGAAGACCTAAAGTGGTCTGCTTGTCCTAAGTGTTGCGGGAGAATGGCCGGTCGCAAGCCATGTCGCCGGGATGTTCGTACCGCAGAACCCTAATATGTAATGGGCAGGAACGCCCGCTTAAGGGGAAATAAGGAAATGGCAAAAAAAGTTGCAGGTTCACTTAAGCTGCAAGTGCCCGCCGGGCAGGCGAATCCTTCGCCGCCAATTGGTCCGGCGCTTGGTCAGCGTGGCCTCAATATCATGGAGTTCTGTAAGGCTGTCAATGCAGCCACGAAGGAATTCGAACCAGGATCGCCGATCCCTGTGGTTATCACTTACTATCACGACAAGTCTTTCACATTCCAGATGAAAACGCCGCCTGCGTCTTTTCTTCTGAAGAAAGCTGCAAATCTGAAGTCTGGCTCTAAGGAACCAGGTAAGGCAGATCCGGTTGGTTCAGTGACTTCAGCGCAGATTCGGGAAATCGCACAGCTTAAGCTGAAAGACTTTAACACGGACGATGTAGAGCAGGCGATGTCGATCGTTGCCGGTTCCGCCCGTTCCATGGGATTGAAGGTTGAGGGGTGACGGCCATGGCAACTTCTGGTAAAAGATTGGCAGCCGCCCGTAAGGGCATCGACCTGATGAAAGAGTATCCGGTGGAAGAGGCTGTAAAGCTGGTGAAGGAACGCGCTAAGGCGAAGTTCGACGAAACCATTGAAATTTCTATGAATCTTGGCGTTGATCCGCGTCACGCAGATCAGATGGTCCGCGGCGTTTGTAATCTGCCGAACGGGACCGGACGCACGGTTCGTGTGGGTGTGTTCGCGCGCGGCGCGCAGGCCGAAGCCGCCCAAAAAGCCGGTGCCGAAGTGGTCGGCGCTGAAGATCTTGTGGAAGAAATTCAAAAAGGCAACATCAATTTCGATAAGTGCATCGCCACGCCCGACATGATGCCGTTGGTTGGTCGTCTGGGTAAGGTTCTAGGTCCGCGCGGTCTGATGCCGAACCCGAAGGTTGGCACCGTGACGCCTGATGTCGCCACCGCCATTGGCGCCGCGAAAGGTGGCGCTGTGGAGTTCCGTGTTGAGAAGGCCGGTATTGTGCACGCTGGTATTGGGAAAGCCAGTTTCTCGAATGAGGCTCTGGCGGAAAATATTCGCGCGTTTGCTGACGCCGTTATTAAGGCCAAGCCTGCGGGAGCGAAGGGTACTTATGTCAGACGTGTCTCGCTTAGCTCCACAATGGGGGTTGGCGTGCGTCTTGAAATGTCCGCGATCACAGCGGGGCACGCAAACGTGTAGCCGTTAACAACTCGCCAGTCTGAATTTCGGTTGCGGGTTGTAACAATTGTAAAGTTTCAGGGGCTGAAGCGCCTGAAGAGCGTGTCTGGTGCGGAAAGCACTTGGCACGCATACCTGTCCGAGACTGCGGGGGCCGAAAGGCTTAATTTGTTGCCCGCAATAGACGGGGGACGAACAGAATCATCCTGGTCTTCTTGTAAAGGCTATGGCGGTTTTGGCGGACCCTGGACGGGACCAGATGTCAGGATGTTTTTGCATCCTGGCAAAATAGAGCCGGCGGAAGGGGGCTTCCCGTTCCGCCTCGTAACTGGAGAAAACCGTGGCAACAGCCGAAAAACAGCAGGTGGTCGAAGAACTCGGCGCCGTCTTTGCAAAGTCTGGTGTTGTCGTGGTGGCGCATTATGCCGGTCTCACGGTTGCTCAGATGCAGGACTTCCGCCGCCGCATGCGTGATGCTGGCGGAGCTGTCCGCGTCGCCAAGAACAGGCTCGCCAAAATCGCTCTTGAAGGAAACCCCGCCCAGGATATGGGGCAGTTCCTGAAGGGCCAGACCGTGCTTGCATATTCCGAAGACCCCGTAGCCGCAGCGAAAGTCGCTCGCGGTTTCGCCAAGGAGAACAAGAATTACGTGATCCTCGGCGGCGCGATGGGGGACAAGGTGCTCGACCATGATGGGGTCGATGCGGTCGCTAACATGCCTTCTCGCGAGGAGCTTCTTGCTACCATCGCGGGCATGATCGGCGCTCCGGCAAGCAATCTGGCTGCTGCGATTGGCGCGCCCGCGTCCGATATTGCAGGGATACTTACGACCCTGGAAGAACGGAACGCGGCTTGACAGGCATCCACTTGAGACTGGTCTGTTGCGTTGGCACAGCACCAGACATACAACGGAAATGGATAAAAAATGACTGCTGATCTTAAATCACTGGCGGAAAAAATCGTAGGCCTGACCCTTCTTGAAGCCGCCGAACTGAAAAAAATCCTCAAGGACGAATACGGCATTGAGCCAGCTGCTGGTGGCGCCGTCATGATGGCCGCAGCACCCGGCGCTGGCGAAGGTGCCGCAGCTGCTGAGGAAAAAACCGAATTCGATGTCATGCTGATGGATGCAGGCGACAAAAAGATCAACGTGATCAAGGAAGTTCGCGCCATCACCGGCCTTGGCCTGAAGGAAGCGAAAGAGCTCGTCGAGGGCGCTCCGAAGGCAGTTAAGGAAGGCGTGTCTAAGGAAGAAGCAGAAGAGATCAAAGCAAAGGTCGAGGCTGCCGGCGCCAAAGTCGAAGTCAAATAATGAGGCGGGGCTGGGGGCTTATTTGGCTCCCGCCCCTTCTTCCACCGGACGCCTTGTTTTTACCCAAAGAGGGCATCTCCTGGGAGGGGGAGGCAGGGTGGAGCTGAAATGAATCCATAACGGTTCCTCACAGGCGCATTACGAAACGCGTATGTGACGAGCCGTTTACGAGTGACATGAGGAGATGAAATGGCGCAATCTTTCATCGGCCGCAAGCGGGTGCGCAAAAACTTCGGTCGCATAACCGAAGTTGCGGAAATGCCTAACCTTATCGCCGTGCAAAAACACTCTTATGACCAGTTTCTCATGGTCGATGAGCCTATTGGCGGCCGCCCCAATGAAGGGCTACAGGCTGTTTTCAGTTCTGTATTTCCTATATCAGATTTTTCCGGCCGTGCCCAGCTTGAGTTTGTTTCTTACGAATTCGAGCCGCCGAAATACGATGTTGATGAATGTCAGCAACGCGGTATGACATTCGCTGCGCCGCTTAAAGTTAAGCTGCGCCTCATTACCTTCGATATTAACGAAGAGACCAGCGCCCGCTCCGTCCGCGACATTAAAGAGCAGGATGTCTATATGGGCGACATGCCGTTTATGACCATGAACGGTACCTTCGTCATCAATGGCACTGAACGCGTTATCGTGTCGCAGATGCACCGCTCGCCGGGCGTTTTCTTCGATCACGACCGCGGCAAGACTCACTCCAGCGGCAAGCTGTTGTTCGCGGCACGGATCATTCCGTATCGCGGCTCCTGGCTCGATTTTGAGTTTGACGCCAAAGACCTCGTCTATGTGCGCATCGACCGCCGCCGCAAGCTGCCGGTTACGACGCTCCTATACGCGCTCGGCCTCGACGAAGAAGCGATGCTCGATACGTTCTACGATCATATCGAGCTGACCGCCGATAAAAAAGGCGGCTGGAAAATGCCTTTCGTGCCAGAGCGTATGCGCGGCGTGAAGGTGAGCCATGACATCCGCGACGCCGCCAACGGAGATGTGGTGGTAGAAGCGGGCAATAAGCTTTCCGCCCGACAGGCCAGGAAGTTGGCCGAAGACGGCTTGAAGGCGGTCCTTATGCCTGATGACGCGATTTACGGGCGTTATCTCGCTGAAGACATCGTCAATATGAAAACTGGCGAGATCTACGGCGAAGCTGGCGACGAAATCGAAAAAGAAACGCTTGAAACGCTGCGTCAGAACGGCATCAAACGCCTGCCGTTGCTCGATATCGACCATGTGACGACGGGCGGCTTCATCCGCAATACGCTCCATAACGATAAGAACAACAACCGGGAAAGCGCACTGCTCGATATCTATCGCGTGATGCGCCCTGGCGAGCCGCCAACCCTGGAAGCCGGTGAATCGCTGTTCAATAGCCTGTTTTTCGATGCCGAGCGCTACGACCTTTCCGCCGTGGGCCGCGTGAAGATGAACATCAGGCTGGAGCTGGATTGCGAAGATACCGTGCGCGTTCTGCGCAAGGAGGATATCCTCGCTGTCATCAAAACGCTGGTAGCTCTGCGTGACGGTAAGGGCGAAATCGACGATATCGACCATCTCGGCAACCGCCGTGTGCGTTCGGTTGGTGAGCTGATGGAAAATCAGTATCGTGTCGGCCTTCTGCGCATGGAGCGCGCGATTAAAGAGCGTATGTCGTCGGTGGATATCGACACGGTGATGCCGCAGGATCTCATCAACGCCAAGCCCGCCTCGGCGGCAGTGCGCGAGTTCTTCGGCTCCTCGCAGCTCTCGCAGTTTATGGACCAGACCAATCCGCTGTCGGAAATCACCCACAAGCGCCGCCTTTCGGCTCTTGGGCCGGGCGGCTTGACGCGTGAGCGCGCCGGCTTCGAGGTGCGCGACGTGCATCCGACGCATTATGGCCGCATCTGCCCGATTGAGACGCCGGAAGGTCCGAATATCGGTCTGATCAACTCGCTGGCCACTTTCGCACGGGTCAACAAATACGGCTTCATTGAAAGCCCTTACCGGCGCGTGAAAGACGGTAAGGTTACCAGCGATGTGGTTTACCTATCCGCCACGGAAGAAGGCCGCCACTATGTGGCGCAGGCCAACGCCAAACTGAGCGACGATGGCTGTTTCGCGGAAGACATGGTTGTCTGCCGCCACGCGGGCGACGTGCACCTGATCCCGCCAGATCAGGCCGACCTGATAGACGTGTCACCGAAACAGGTGGTCTCGGTAGCTGCCGCACTGGTGCCGTTCCTGGAAAACGACGACGCCAACCGCGCTCTTATGGGCTCGAACATGCAACGCCAGGCGGTGCCTCTCCTGAAGGCGGAGGCTCCTCTTGTCGGAACCGGTATGGAATCAGTCGTGGCGCGTGACTCCGGCGCCGCGATCGCCGCTCGCCGCACGGGCATCATCGACCAGGTGGACGCCACGCGTATCGTTATCCGCGCGACGGAGGAAACTGATCCATCGAAATCTGGTGTCGATATTTACCGGCTGCGCAAATTCCAGCGCTCAAACCAAAACACCTGCATCAACCAGCGGCCTCTGGTGCGCGTGGGTGACATGGTGGCGGCTGGCGATATCATCGCTGATGGTCCGTCAACCGATCTGGGCGACCTCGCGCTCGGCAAAAACGTGCTCGTCGCGTTCATGCCGTGGATGGGCTACAACTTCGAAGACTCCATCCTCATCTCAGAACGCATCGTTTATGACGACGTTTTCACGTCGATCCACATTGAAGAGTTTGAGATAACCGCGCGCGATACCAAGCTTGGGCCGGAGGAAATCACACGCGATATTCCGAACGTCTCGGAAGAAGCGCTGAAAAACCTTGACGAAGCGGGCATTGTCTATATCGGCGCCGAGGTGAAACCGGGCGATATCCTGGTCGGCAAGATCACGCCGAAGGGCGAAAGTCCGATGACGCCGGAAGAGAAGCTCTTGCGTGCGATCTTCGGCGAAAAGGCGTCCGATGTGCGTGACACCTCGCTGAAACTGCCGCCGGGCGTCGCTGGTACAGTCGTTGAAGTACGCGTGTTCAACCGTCACGGCGTGGACAAGGACGAGCGCGCCATGTCCATCGAACGCGAGGAAATCGAACGCCTCGCCAAGGACCGTGACGACGAACTGCAAATCCTCGATCGTAACGTCTATGGCCGTATGCGCGGCATTCTCAATGGCCAGGAAGTGGCGCGTGGCCCTAAAGGTATGCGCAAGGGCACGATCATTTCCGAGGAAGCGCTAGCCGAAATTCCGCGTAGCCACTGGTGGGAAATCGCGCTGAAAGACGAAGGCACGATGGCCAATATCGAAGCCATCCGCCGTCAGTACGACGACGCTAAAAAGCGCCTCGAACAACGCTTCGTCGATAAGATCGACAAACTGAAGCGCGGCGACGAACTGCCGCCCGGCGTTATGAAGATGGTCAAAGTGTTCGTCGCGGTGAAGCGCAAGCTGCAACCGGGCGATAAAATGGCCGGACGCCACGGCAACAAGGGTGTGATTTCGAACATCGTTCCAGTGGAAGACATGCCCTATCTGGAGGACGGGACGGCTGCCGATATCGTGCTGAACCCTCTGGGCGTGCCAAGCCGAATGAATGTCGGGCAAATTCTTGAAACGCATCTGGGATGGGCCTGCCGTGGTCTCGGTCGGATGATCGGCGAGGCCGTCGATAAGTATAAGGAGATGCAGGAAGAGCAAGACCTTAGCGATCTTAAGGGACTGTTGAAAGACGTTTACGGCGACGATGACACCGTCAATAGCCTGGAAGGCGCCGAACTGGTCGAGTTGTCGGAAAATCTGCGTCGAGGCGTGCCGGTGGCCACTCCAGTGTTCGATGGCGCTGGAGAGCCGGAAATCGTCGAAATGCTGAAAGCCGCAGGTGCGGATACCTCCGGGCAGGTCACACTCTATGATGGCCGTACCGGTGAGGCGTTCGACCGTAAGGTGACCGTGGGTTATAAGTATCTCCTGAAACTCCACCACTTGGTTGACGACAAGATCCACGCGCGCTCCATTGGGCCGTACAGCCTTGTCACGCAGCAGCCTCTTGGCGGTAAAGCGCAGTTCGGCGGCCAACGCTTCGGTGAAATGGAAGTGTGGGCGCTCGAAGCTTACGGCGCCGCCTATACCTTGCAGGAAATGCTGACTGTGAAATCGGACGACGTTGCAGGCCGCACCAAGGTCTACGAAGCCATCGTGCGCGGCGACGACACGTTCGAAGCTGGTATCCCAGAGTCGTTCAACGTGCTTGTGAAGGAAATGCGTGCGCTCGGCCTGAATGTGGAGCTTACCATGCCGCAAGCTCCGGCAGCGGTCGAGCCGCCAGCAAAGCCATAACATGAAACTTAGCGAGACGGCTGGTGACGACACCGGCCGTTCCGCACAGGAATGCAAATACGAAATTTTAGGAGTTTATAGCCGCATTCTTTGCCCTGATACCGGACCTTTCCTGCGCCATATCCGGCAGAGCAAGAATTTAAAAGGGCTATACTTGCCAGCTAGGAGTTACGGATGAACCAAGAGATCGCTAATCTCTTTGCCCCTCAAGTCCAGACTCAAACATTCGACCAGATTCGGATCTCAATCACAAGTCCGGAAAAGATCTTGTCATGGTCTTTTGGCGAAATTAAGAAGCCGGAAACAATCAATTACCGCACGTTCAAGCCTGAACGCGATGGGTTGTTCTGTGCGCGGATTTTTGGCCCGATTAAAGACTACGAATGCTTGTGCGGCAAATATAAGCGGATGAAATATAAAGGCGTCATCTGCGAAAAATGCGGTGTGGAAGTCACGCTTACCAAAGTGCGCCGTGAACGCATGGGCCACATTGAGCTGGCCGCGCCGGTCGCACATATCTGGTTCTTGAAGTCGCTGCCAAGCCGCATTGGCCTCATGCTCGACATGACGCTGAAAGACCTGGAGCGCGTGCTCTATTTCGAGAGCTACCTGGTCACAGAGCCTGGCCTGACCTCTTTGAAGGAGAAACAGCTCCTTTCTGAAGAAGAATTCTTGAAAGCGCAGGAGGAATTTGGCGAAGACAGCTTTACCGCGAGTATCGGCGCGGAAGCGATCCGCACCCTCCTCATCAACATGGACCTTGAGAGGCTGCGTGACGAGTTGCGCGTGGAAATCGCGCAATCCACGTCCGAGCTGAAGCCTAAGAAGCTCGCCAAGCGTCTGAAGGTCATCGAAGCGTTCATCGAATCCGGCAACCGTCCGGAATGGATGATCATGACCGTTATCCCGGTCATCCCGCCGGAGCTGCGCCCGCTGGTGCCGCTTGATGGCGGCCGTTTCGCTACATCTGACTTGAACGACCTGTACCGCCGCGTCATCAACCGTAATAACCGCCTGAAGCGGCTTATCGAGTTGCGCGCGCCTGATATCATCGTGCGTAACGAAAAGCGCATGCTTCAGGAATCAGTTGATGCGCTGTTCGACAACGGACGCCGCGGACGCGTCATCACTGGCGCCAACAAGCGGCCGCTGAAGTCGCTCGCCGATATGCTGAAGGGCAAGCAAGGCCGCTTCCGCCAGAACCTGCTCGGTAAGCGCGTTGACTATTCTGGACGTTCTGTGATCGTGGTGGGCCCGGAACTGAAACTGCATCAATGCGGTCTGCCAAAGAAAATGGCGCTGGAGCTGTTCAAGCCTTTCATTTACTCGCGGCTTGACGCCAAAGGGTTCGCCTCTACGGTGAAGCAGGCTAAGAAGCTGGTGGAAAAGGAAAAACCGGAAGTCTGGGATATCCTTGACGAGGTGATCCGAGAGCATCCGGTCCTGCTCAACCGCGCGCCGACGCTTCACCGCCTCGGCATTCAGGCGTTTGAGCCCACACTGGTGGAGGGTAAGGCCATCCAGCTTCACCCGCTGGTATGCGCCGCGTTCAACGCCGACTTTGACGGCGACCAAATGGCCGTTCACGTGCCGTTGTCGCTGGAGGCCCAGCTTGAAGCCCGCGTGCTGATGATGTCCACCAACAATATCTTGCACCCTGCAAGCGGCACGCCGATCATCGTCCCGTCGCAAGATATCGTGCTCGGCCTCTATTATCTCTCGCTGATAAGCGATAACGAACCCGGCGAAGGCAAGATTTTTGGCAGCATCGCTGAAGTACAGCATGCGCTTGATGCGGGCGTCGTAACACTGCACGCCAAGGTCAGAGGCCGTTTCAGAGGTATCGATGCCGAAGGCAATGAATACGCCAAAGTTTACGACACCACGCCAGGCCGTCTGCTGCTTGCCGAAGTGCTGCCACGTGTACCAGGCGTGAGTTTCGATCTCGTCAACAATCTTTTGACGAAAAAAGCCATCGCCAAAATGATCGACGCGGTTTATCGCGACTGCGGCCAGAAGGAAACCGTCATCTTCTGCGACCGGATCATGGCGCTCGGTTTCAAACATGCTTGCCGCGCTGGCATTTCGTTCGGTAAGGACGACATGGTGGTGCCAAGCACGAAGTCGAAGGCGATCCACGATACGACCGAACTCGTTCGCGACTATGAGCAGCAATATAATGAAGGTTTCATCACCCAGGGCGAGAAATACAACAAGGTGGTCGATGCTTGGGCACGCTGTACCGACCGCGTCGCCAAGGAAATGATGGATCATATTTCCGCTGTTCAGATCGATGAAGAAACGGGGCGCGTTCTGCCTATCAACTCGATCTATATGATGTCGCATTCGGGCGCTCGCGGTTCGCCAGCGCAGATGAAACAGCTCGCGGGCATGCGCGGCCTCATGGCTAAGCCATCGGGCGAAATCATCGAAACGCCGATCATCTCCAACTTTAAGGAGGGGCTGTCGGTGATGGAGTACTTCAACTCCACGCACGGCGCTCGTAAAGGTCTGGCCGATACGGCGCTCAAGACGGCGAACTCGGGCTATCTCACCCGCCGTCTCGTGGACGTTGCGCAAGACTGCATCATTACCGAGCCGGATTGCGGCACCGACAAAGGCATCAAGATCACAGCCGTTATTGCATCCGGTGAAGTGGTTGTGTCGCTCGCAGACCGTGCTCTTGGCCGCACGGCAGTTGATGACATCGTCAATCCGGAAACCGGCGAAGTCATCGTTCCATCAGGCGAGATGATCGATGAAGCCACCGCTAAAGCTATCGACGAAGCACAAATTCAGGAAATCAGCATTCGTTCGGTGCTGACCTGCGAAACCCGTAACGGCGTTTGCGGAAAATGCTACGGGCGCGATTTGGCGCGCGGCACTGCGGTCAATCTTGGCGAGGCCGTGGGCGTTATCGCTGCGCAATCCATCGGTGAGCCGGGAACGCAGCTCACCATGCGCACGTTCCATATCGGCGGCACGGCGCAGGTTGTAGACTCGTCCTTCGTGGAATCCAACTTTGCGGGTACGGTGAATATCCGTAATCGCAACATTCAGCGCAACTCCAAAGGCCAGCTCATTGCCATGGGCCGGAATTTGGCTGTGGCGATCGTTGATGGGAAAGGCAAGGAAATTGCCTCATACAAGGTTACCCAAGGCGCGCGGATGCACGTCGATGAGGGCGACACCATCAAACGCGGCCAGCGTCTGGCGGAGTGGGACGCCTATACCCGCCCGATTCTGACGGAAGCAGACGGCACCGTGGATTTCGAAGACCTGATTGACGGTCTTTCCGTGAACGAGCAGACCGACGAAACCACGGCTCTGACCAAGCGCGTCATTATCGACTGGCGCGCACACCCGAAAGGTGGCTCCTTGCGTCCGGCTCTGTCCATTCGCGACAAGAAGGGCAAGATGCAAAAGCTCCAACGTGGCGGTGAAGCGCGCTATCTGTTGTCGGTGGAAGCCATTCTGTCCGTTGAACCAGGGCAGACCGTTAAAGCTGGCGACGAATTGGCCCGTATCCCGATGGAATCGGCGAAAACCCGCGACATCACGGGCGGTCTGCCGCGCGTGGCCGAGCTGTTTGAAGCCCGCCGTCCGAAGGATCACGCCATTATCGCCGAAATGTCGGGCACGGTGGCTTTCGGCCGCGATTACAAGAACAAGCGGCGGATTACCATTCAGCCTGACCATGACGATATCGATCCGGTCGAATATCTCATCCCCAAGGGCAAGCATCTCAGCGTGCAGGAAGGCGACCGCATCGAGAAAGGCGAATTCATTCTCGACGGACACCCGGCGCCGCATGACATTCTGGCCATTAAGGGCGTGGAAGAACTGGCTTTTTACCTCGTCAACGAAATTCAGGAAGTTTACCGGCTGCAAGGCGTGACGATCAACGATAAGCATATCGAAGTGATCGTGTCGCAGATGCTGAAAAAAATCGAGATCGAAGACGCGGGCGACACCGACTTTCTCAAAGGCGAACAGGTTGATCGTATCGAACTGGAAGACGCGAATACGTTCATTGAGGCCAATGGCGGCCGCCCGGCTCGGGGCACACCGGTGTTGCTTGGCATTACCAAAGCCAGCCTGCAAACGCGGAGCTTCATTTCGGCGGCGTCCTTCCAGGAAACCACCCGTGTGCTCACCGAGGCTGCCATCAACGGCAAGGTGGATACGCTCGATGGTCTCAAGGAAAACGTTATCGTCGGGCGTCTGGTGCCTGCGGGCACGGGCGGCATGATCAGCCGCTTGCGCAAGGTGGCGGTGCATCGCGACGAGCTTATCGTTTCCGAACGCGGTCGTTCCAGTACCGATGTCGAGAGCGCCGCAAGCGGCACATCGGATCTGCCTGCTATTGCTGATCAGAAGGGCGTTCAAGCCGCAGAATAGCCGTAATATGCACATAAAGGGCGCGCTCACGGTGGTTGGCGCGCTCTTTTTTGTTCGATGTATGTTCGCAAAAACACCTGTGTCGCCAATGAATTATAGTTTTTCTGTGGCTGCGACACAGCTAGCTCTTGGAAAATGGGAAAATATTGGCTATTTTGTGAACTTGTATCGCTAGCCTTCATTAGTATTTGGGTAGAGCTAAAAGTAGCGGATAACAGCCATATAAGGCTGAGGCGTTGTTTTTTGGAACGAATACGAACGAAGCAAAACGTACCTGAAAAATGCCTGGGAGGGCCTGTTAACGGCAGCACAAGAGTGCAAAGGCGTTTTCAGATCATATGAGTGAGGGTGCCATATGGCCGGGGATACACCTGGAAAAGGACGCGGGGCAAAGATAATATACGCTTGTCTCGGAACGGCATTCATTCTCAATGCTGCTTTTTTTACGGCTGACCACTTAGTGGCTCAGCAAGCTACATTTGCTTTGGCGTCTCCCGCTAAAGTTGTCGATACTGTTGATCCGCAAGTCGATAAGCGCTTTAATCTGCGCATTTTCAAAGAAACTGATCGCATTAAACTTAAAGGCAATCTTCCTACGGAAGAAGATCACAAAACCGTTTTAGGACTTGTGAAAGCCGCGTTTCCTACTACTGATCTGTCAGACCGCATCAAACTCGAAGAAAAAACCGATAAAACAACTTTGAAAGTCGGCGGTATTACTTTTGCGCTTAAAGCCCTGACACATATGGAAACTGGTATGGCCCTCGTTGATGACGACAGCGTCTCATTAGAAGGCAAGGTCGAAACAGCCGCCGCGCATGATGAGGTGCGGAAGTTTATCCGATCCTCACAACCGACAGGTGTTGTTGTAAAAGCTGAGAATATCCAAGAGCCGCCTAAAGACTTTACTTGGCGGGCAGAACTAAAAGAAAAAAAGATAAGAATTTTAGGTGAAGTTCCAAGTAAAGAAAATAGAGAGATATTGCAAGAACGTGTTAAAATGCTTTTTAAAGGGGTACAACTCTCAGATCAAACTGCTGTTTCTGAAGGTGCGCCTGAGAACTGGGCTAAAGCAGCATCACATTCGCTGGAAGTTCTCCAATTGCTGAAATCCGGTTTTATTCTGATGGAAGGTGAATCAATTCGTGTAGAAGGCGTTGCTACGAGTGAAGACAAACTTATTGATATTGATCGTCTTGCAAGCAAATATCCCAGTGGTTTTTCTTTAGAAAGTCACGTAAAACTGCCTCATCGAAGTGATGCAAATGCTGCTGGTGTACTTTCATTGCCTCACGCGACTGCCTTAGAACGGTAGGAAAAGCTTTTCTGTATTTCGTTTCCGCCCTTTTTCTCTTGAGAAAGCTTCGTTTCACTGCGAGGGCTTGTCCTGTTTAGCGCACGCCAGCGCTAGTGCATCGATCCAAACGGAGTTTGGTAAAATCGATGCATAAACAAAGAGCTGGTGCGCTGATATATGAAACTTTTGAATATGTCAGTGCATTAGGAGGCGCTGTGGTGTACCGCTATAATTGCACTGCACTCAATAACAAGCCTCCGTTGGTATTCCCAACGAAGGCCTGCTAGACGCAATCATGTACCCCCCAGTTTTAGGGGGTGAGCTAATAATATAGTTATTGCAACATCAATTTCGACTTTTCAAGTTTATAGCCCCATGGCTGCTTTTTGTTCTTCCAGCCATTTACCACGCGCTGTCCCTTATTTGGACCTTCCTTGGCCTTGTCACCCTCGAAGCCATCGACCACAGAGTAGACTTTTTTGAAGCCTGCTTTGGTCAGAGCATTGGCGGCCTTCGCGCTGCGTCCGCCAGACCGGCACATAAGAATAACCGGATCATCTTTGGTTAGTGATTTAGCTTTTACCAGTTTTTCAACCTGTGCAACGAAGTTCGGGTTTGCCTCAAGCACAAACTTTCCCTTCTTGTCATTGAATTTTTTGGTTGAATATAGCTTGTACGGTATATTCGCAGTCATAGCTGGCGTGTTGCCAACAAACATAAGTTCAGCTCGCGAACGTACGTCGATGAATATCGCTTTATCTTTTTTCGAAGCCATAAAGTCAGTTACTTCTTCGGCACCGAGATAGAGCTTCGCAGTAGTCTGCTTTTTAGCGGGTACGGAGGCAGCATCAAGCGCCCAAGCATTAACACTTATCAAAGGCACCATAGCAACCGCGATCACGGCCAAAAATAACTTTAGTTGTCTCATCATTGAGCCCCCATCGTATTGTAAACGGATGTATTAACTACACTCCCGGCAGGGAAACTGCGTTATCACAATGGCGGCCACGTGACGATGTCGTGCGTCAAATGGTTGCAGTCACGTTGTTGTAAACAAGATATCAAGTATTGTTGCAAGTAATTCTCACAATCATCAAGATAGCCTTCCTGCTCTCGAAGCAAAAGTCGTGCCATACTACCCTTTTCACCACTTCATATCACCATTCAATGCGCTCCACATTAGTGAACTCTATCGTCGATCCGTCCGAAAGTGAAATTGAACCCGACGCATCGTCCGAAAGATCGAGCGCATTCTGATCTTCCTGGCCGATTGTGCCTTCTGAAAGTTCGAGGGTCCAATCAACGCCATATTCGCCAATCGGCAAGTCAGCGCCACCTTCAAGCGAAATGGCGTCAACCCAGCCTGATCCTTCGCCGCCGTCGAACATGTCGTTGCCCTGCCCCATCTGATAGATGAGGACATCGGAGCCTTCCCCTCCGTAGATTAGGTCGTCGCCCGAGCCACCGATGAGGATGTCAGAGCCGTCGCCGCCTGAGAGCGTGTCGTCGCCCGAGCCGCCGATCAGCAGGTCGTTGCCGTCGCCGCCATAGAGACGGTCATCGCCCGATCCGCCGAGGAGGACGTCGGAGCCGTCGCCTCCTGAAAGCGTGTCGTCGCCCGAGCCGCCGATCAGCAGGTCGTTGCCGTCGCC
>JARRLC010000050.1:0-18270 GCA_037387425.1 Alphaproteobacteria bacterium | reverse complement strand
CTTCGGCGTGACGTAGTGCGAATTCGCGTAGATCTTCACCAGCGCAAGGTCTTGCGTCTTTTCGCCGGTCAACGGGTCGAACTCGGCAATGCTCTCCACCTCGTCGCCGAACATGGAGATGCGCCACGCGCGGTCTTCCTGGTGGGCCGGGAACAGCTCGATGGTGTCGCCGCGTACACGGAAATCGCCGCGCGCGAAGGCGATGTTGTTGCGCCGGTATTGCATCGCCACAAGATCGGCGAGCAGTTGCCGCTGCGAAACCCGGTCGCCAACCTGGATCGAGAATGTCATCGCCGAGTAGGTCTCGACCGAGCCGATACCGTAGATGCAAGACACCGAGGCCACGATTATCACATCGTCGCGTTCCAGCAGCGCGCGCGTGGCGGCGTGGCGCATCCGGTCGATCTGCTCGTTGATGGAGGATTCTTTCTCGATGTAAGTATCGGTGCGCGGGACGTAAGCTTCCGGCTGGTAATAATCGTAGTAGGATACGAAATATTCAACCGCGTTATCTGGGAAGAACGCTTTGAACTCGCCGTAAAGCTGGGCGGCTAGCGTCTTATTCGGGGCGAGGATCAGCGCTGGGCGCTGCGTGCGCTCGATTACTTGCGCCATGGTGTAGGTCTTGCCCGAGCCGGTGACGCCAAGCAGCACCTGGTCGCGCTCGCCCGCCTTGACGCCTGCGCTCAGTTCGTCGATGGCGGTTGGCTGATCGCCGCGCGGCTCAAACGGCGAGGCAAGCGCCATGCGGATGCCGCCTTCGGATTTCTCCGGGCGTTCTGGGCGATGCGGGGTGAACATCGGCATTGCGCCCGACACGATGGGATGCGTGGCCATCGTGGGAAGGGCGGCAGTGGAGGCTGCGCCGGGGCCGAAATTGTAAGGCGCAGCAGGCGCTTCCGCTGCACCTGGGGGCAGGGCAGGGGTCTTGGACGCGTCGGTGGCGGGCGGCGATGCGCTAGCGGCGGATTTTTTGGGTTTACGGGCCATGGGAAGAATATGGCGTGTTGCCGAGCGTTTGGGAAGGCGATGTTATCGCCTGCCCCCATTCAAAACAGCGACGCAATTGCTCAATCTCTTTGTGAGTGCTCCCGTGCAGTAAAAAAGCAGTGTTTCAACTCTCCTTCGGAGGAAACACCAAGTGTCGCACGGCATATGCGGAAATTCCGAGCACGCAGACGAATAGCGCGCCCACGATTGCGTTTCCAATATTTTGAGGAATCGGAAGATAACTCGTCATGTCGAAGATGCCGAACTTTGCCTTCAGGTTAAATACCTGGAACATCGTGATGTAAAGGCCGCAGGCGATCCCAAGGAACATATAGAGTTGCCTGAAGTTCGACGAGTTGAAACCTCCGTACACGATAATGACCGCATAAAGCGGCAATATGCCGAACGTCTCGCCGAATGCGACGATCAAATCGTACACTGTTCTGTCTCCTGTGCTTTTGTGCTTCAGAGTACAGAATGAAAGGGGAAATCTGGGTAATTTAAGGCAAATTATTTAATCTGCGAAAGGGGGACCGGTGGCGGCTGGCCACATGAGGGGGCGAATGACGGCGCACTCGCGATTTGCCAGTCGCTCAGCACGTTTTTTAAGAGAACCGCATGTCCCCGGAAAAGCGCACCGGCGCGCCATTACCGCGCTCGGCGATCTCGCCGATAACGGTTGCTGTTTCGCCCTGTTCGCGCAAGAGCGCGCAAAGCGCCTCCGCCTTGTCCCGCGCTGCTACAAGCGTCATCCCCACGCCGCAATTGAATGTACGCAGCATTTCGGCCTTAGCGATGCTGCCAGCCTCCGCCAGCCAGCCGAACACAGGCGGCACGGTAAGCGTTGATAGGTCGATCTGGGCGGCGAGCGCGTCCGGCAACACGCGCGGCAGGTTTTCAGGCAGTCCCCCGCCGGTGATATGAGCCAGCGCTTTCACCGCGCCTGTCTCGCGGATAGCGGCGAGAAGCGGCTTCACATAAATGCGGGTGGGGGTTAAGAGAGCTTCCGCCAACGTCGTCTCGGAGGCAAATGGCGCGGGCGCGTTCCAGGCGAGGCCCGTCCTCTCCACGATGCGCCGCACCAGCGAAAATCCGTTGGAATGCACGCCTGATGACGCCAGAGCGATGATCGCATCGCCCGCCGCCACATCGCCGCGCGGAAGCAGAGCGCCGCGCTCGGCTGCGCCCACGGCAAAGCCTGCGAGATCGTAATCGCCTTCGGCGTAAAGTCCTGGCATTTCGGCGGTTTCCCCGCCGGTCAGCGCCGCGCCCGCCTGTTTGCATCCTTCCGCGATGCCGCTAACAACGGCCTTCGCCACGTCGATATCGAGTTTTCCGGAGGCGAAGTAGTCGAGGAAAAACAGCGGCTCCGCGCCTTGCACGACAAGGTCGTTGACGCACATGGCGACTAGATCGATTCCCACGGTGTCATGACGCCCGGTTTCGATCGCGATTTTTACTTTAGTGCCGACGCCGTCATTGCTGGCGACCAGAATCGGATCTTTGAACCCAGCGGCTTTCAAGTCAAACAGTGAGCCGAATCCGCCCAGATGCGCGCCTGCACCTGCGCGCGCCGTTGCCTTCGCGAGCGGCTTTATGGCTTCAACCAGGGCGTTCCCGGCGTCGATATCTACCCCGGATTCAGCGTAGGTGAGGCCAGAGGCGCCGTTGCTATTGTCGCCGGATTTGGGGTCTGTTGCCATGGTCTTTTCTCTGAAGGTTTGGTATGTATGCGTGTTTTTGCTACTTCTATCGGCGAGCGGATGAAACATGCGCGTGTTATGGCGACAGTCAACTTATCTTTGCGGCTTATCCAAATTTTGCATAGCTTGACGGTCGATAGCCAGTGTAAATGCGGTTTTATCTTTTTCGACACAGGATATACGCGCTACGGTGTATCCAGACAAGTTATGCGCGCCTTAATGTACGCCGCCGGTTGAAACGATTGCGCGATAGTCGTATTTGTTTTCCGTGCGCGGTGGGGTGTTGGCTGCCGTTATGGTGCTTTATCGTTAGGCCGTATTCAGGATTTTCGCAATGGCGACTATGGCAATTCGAGTACTGATCGTTTCTGTGGCTTTCGCCATGGCCTGTTCTGGCTGGTCTGTACCGGTTTCAGCCAAGCCGAAGCCGTCGATATATAAGGTGGCGAAAGTCTCCGTGGTTGCGGACGCCAATAACGCCGTGTCCGCCAAGCAAAAGGCTCTGGGCATGGCGCAGCAGGATGCGCTGCGTATTCTCCTGAAACGGCTTACGCCCTGGAATCTGCATACGCGGCTGCCCGTGCTGAACAACACGCTGGTGGAACGCATGATTACCGGTTTTGCCGTGCGTCGTGAAGGTACTTCGTCCACCCGTTACATGGCGACGTTGGATTTCACCTTTGAGCCGAACGCTGTGCGCAATCTGTTGAACCGTTTCAATCTGTCCTATGCCGACCAGCAGGCGCCGCAAACCTTGCTTTTGCCGGTGATGCTCGAAGCGGGGGGAATGAGAAGCGGCACAAATAATGCGTGGTATGCGGCGCTTACCTCGGTAGATGGCGAAAATGCGCTGACTCCCATCAAGCTGGCCCCGCCCAGGAAAGATTTCTCGCCAAGGATGATCAACGATCTGGCCCAGCACTCACGCGAGCTGTTTGAAACGCTGAAATATCAATACCGCGCTGAAAATCTCGTGCTGGCCGTTGCTGAGACCGATGCACAAGCCACACAACTGAAAGTGCGTCTGGTTGGACATGATGCGGTGGGTGATCTCAATCTATCGCGGACGTACCGCATCTATGATCGCGATGTTGACGACACCGCGCATATGGCCGCAGAAATCGCCCTGAAGGTTATCGAGGGGCGCTGGAAGACGACACGGCTTGCCAGCTTAGGCGCGCTTTCCGGTCCGGCCGAGTTGGAAACGGTGCAGTTGACGGTGCGTTTTTCCGGTTTGGCGCAATGGAAAGATATACGCAAGCGGCTGAAAAGGCTGCCAGGACTCCAGGCGCTTGATGTGAAAGCGCTAAACGCGCGTGGCGCAACGGTGACACTAGATTTCCCGGGCGGCGCTGAACGTCTGGCGCAAGCCGTTAAAATCCAGGGATTGGCAATGGAGCAGCATCGAGACAGATGGCTATTGGCAGTTCGCTGATGGAAGTTATGCTGTTGCTGGTTGTGCTGTAAATATACGAAGGAATGTGGAGGAGAACGTCTCAAGGTGTATCTGCCGAATATTATAACTGTATCTCGTTTGTTTCTTGCGCCGTTCATCATCTGGCTAATCGTGTCGGAAAACTTAACTGGCGCATTCATAGTCTTCCTGATCGCCGGCTTAACAGACGCACTTGATGGTTTCATTGCGCGACGTTTTGATATGCTGACCGAGTTGGGCGCGTATCTTGATCCTATTGCCGATAAAGCACTGCTGGTCAGTACTTTCGTGACATTGGGCTATTTCAACTATCTGCCCGCTTGGCTCGCCATCACGGTCGTTAGCCGGGATGTGCTCATCATCGGTGCAGTGATGCTTTCATGGCTGATGGGTCGGGCCTTGGAAGTCAAACCGCTGTGGATCAGCAAGTTAAATACGGTGTTGCAAATCACAGTCGCTATTTTGGTGCTCGCGGAGCATGGTTTGAATCTGGGACAACATATGCATATCTATGTTGTTGCCGCGATATGGATTACGGGCGCGACAACGATTTCCTCGGCGGTGCTGTATCTTGTTGTATGGTTGCGCTTCATGGCAACCTACGACATTAATGGCCGTAAGAAGACTGCACTGGATGAACCTCACTAGTGCATCAATCCAATGCTACTCTATAAGTAATATAATGCTTTGCTCTATAAGTAAAAGCTGAGCGTGACGGGCAATAGGAAATAATGTCTCCACAACTTGCTTTCGAACTACCACATGTGCCCGCGTTGGGTGGCGACGATTTCTATGTCAGTGCGTCTAATAACCTAGCAGCGAAGCTTGTCAGCGACTGGCCGGATTGGACGAACCCCATCAGCATCGTAACCGGGCCGCAAGGAACTGGCAAAACGCATCTTGTCAATGTGTGGCGCGCTCGCTCTGGCGCCGCCTGCTACACTGCCAAGGATATGAAGGTTGCCGTTGCTACTGCGGTTAACGAACTAGGCCCAGTGGCCATCGAAGACCTTGACCACGCAGCCTTTGACGAACATTCGGCCTTTCATCTGCTGAACCTGGCGCGCGAGCATAAGTTCGATGTGCTGTTGACTGGCCGCCGCCCGCCCGGCGAGTGGGAAATCAAGTTGCCGGATTTGCGCTCCCGCCTGCGTTCAGCAGCGCTTGTAACGATCGAAACGCCTGATGAGGCGCTATTGCGCGCCGTTCTGGTGAAGTTGTTTGCAGATCGTCAACTGTCTGTCACACCTGATGTTGTAGATTACCTTTTGCCGCGTATCGAGCGCACCATGGCTGGCGCGCAACAAGCGGTGGCGGCGCTGGATAAGGCAGCGTTCGCTGAGCGTCGCGCAGTGACACGGGCCTTTGCCGCCAGGGTTATTCCAGCTATGATTACATATGAAGCGTCTGGTGAAACTCCGTGATAATAAAAGGGTTTTATAAATATAATAGGCCATGATATCTAAAAGGCGCGCGAAAGGAATTCAATATGTCAAGGGCGGCAAATAGTGCCTCCCCTCGTAAAGAAAAAAAGAAAAATAGGGAGATAGCTAAAGTAAATAGTGCAGAGAATTTTGAGTTAACTGAAGCGTCTAATGAAAAGAATGTTGCTGAACGTATCTCTGCATTTGGATCAAGCCGATATTACAATCGGGAACTTTCTTGGTTACAGTTCAATCGGCGTGTGCTTGAAGAAGCGAGCAATGATGCGCATCCGTTGCTAGAGAAGGTGCGCTTCCTTTCGATATCCGCCTCCAATCTCGACGAATTCTATATGGTGCGCGTGGCCGCTCTTATCGGGCAGGTTAATGCTGAGGTCTCCGCAGCCAGCCAGGACGGCTTAACGCCTTCCGAGCAGCTTCGTAAAATCAACGACATGGTTATGAAGCTATCCGCGGACCAGCAGGACAGATGGGCCGTGTTGAAAAGCGAACTGGCCGAAAATGGCATCGCTATCGTTGAGCCTGACCAGCTCACGCCCAAGGAGCGAGCGTGGCTTGAACCGCATTTCATGGCGCATATCTTTCCAATTCTTACGCCTGTGGCTATCGACCCGGCTCATCCGTTCCCGTTCATCCCTACCAAAGGGTTCGTGCTGTGCCTGGATTGCAAGAAATTGTCGGCTCCAGGCACGCATATGAACAGTCTCTTACCGGTGCCCAGTCAGCTTAACCGGTTTATACGGCTGCCGACTGAAGACGGGAAAGCAAACGATAACGCATCGTCCGCACCGATCCGTTTCATTCGTTTGGAAACGTTGATTGCGATGTTTGCTGAGGAATTATTTTCCGGTTACAAGGTGAGAAGCATCGGCGGTTTCCGCGTGTTGCGGGATTCTGAAATCGAGATTAGCGAGAAATCTGAAGATCTGGTGCTCACTTTTGAAACTGCGCTGAAAAAGCGGCGGTTGGGAAACGTGATACGCCTTGAAATTGAAGATTCGATGCCTGCCAATTTGCGCAATTTCGTCATCAATAAGCTTGAAGTGGAGCCGTCGGAAGTATCTGTACAAAGCGGATTGCTCGCGCTTGCCGATATTTCGAAGCTCATTGTATCAGAGCGGGAAGACCTGCAATTCAAACCGCATGCGCTACGTGTTCCTGAACGTATCCGCGAAAATGGCGGTAATTGTTTTGCCGCCATTCGCCAGAAGGATCTTGTCGTCCATCATCCATATGAAGCGTTCGATGTGGTGCTGCAATATTTGCAGCAGGCGGCTGCCGATCCGGATGTGGTGGCTATCAAATGGACGCTCTATCGCACCAGCCGCAAATCGTCCATCGTTGAGGCGCTGAAAGACGCTGCCGAGGCTGGTAAGCTGGTCACCGCGCTGGTGGAACTGAAAGCCCGTTTTAATGAAGAAGCGAACCTGAAGGTTGCGCGCGATTTGGAAGAAGCTGGCGTGAATGTGGTCTTCGGGTTCATTCAGCTCAAGACGCACGCCAAGCTTGGGCAGGTAATGCGTAGGGAAGGCGGCG
Organism: Alphaproteobacteria bacterium; assembly: GCA_037387425.1. GTDB lineage: Bacteria > Pseudomonadota > Alphaproteobacteria > Rhizobiales > Rhodomicrobiaceae > JARRLC01. Next base: position 11,164 of record JARRLC010000050.1, on the reverse strand, counting down.
AACTGATTACGTATTGCCATATCGGTACGGGAAACTATCACCCGCAGACGGCGCGTGTTTACACCGACTTATCCTATTTTACAGCCAATCCGGCTGTTGGCCGCGATGTGACACGCATTTTCAATTTTATCACGGGATATGCTGAACCGGCGCGGCTGGAAGCCATGGCCATGTCGCCCAAAGGCGTTCGCGATCGGATTATGCAGCATATCGCTGAGGAAATTGCTTTCGCGCGCAAAGGGCGTCCGGCAAGTATCTGGATGAAGATGAATTCGATCGTCGATCCCGATATAATTGACGCGCTTTACGAAGCGAGCATCGCTGGGGTACAGATCGATTTGGTTGTGCGTGGCATTTGCTGTTTGCGGCCAGGTGTGCCCGGCTTGTCCGAGAATATTCGGGTGAAAAGTATTGTCGGCCGTTTCCTGGAACATAGCCGCATTTATTGTTTCGGGGGAGGGCACGCCATGCCGTCGCGGTATGCGCATGTATATATAAGTTCTGCGGATATGATGCCTCGCAATCTCGACAGGCGCGTGGAAGCCATGGTACCTATAACCACTTCGGGTGCACGGGATCAAATACTCGGGCAAATCATGGTGGCGAATTTGAAAGATAATATTCAAAGCTGGCGTGTTACGCCCGAGGGCGTATCTACGCGTATCAAGCCAACCGTGGGGGAAGAACCGTTTGGTGCGCATGTATCTCTTCTGTCCACCCCAGTTTCCCCTGGCCCAAAGGTGTCGCTTACGCCCATATCTCCCGTTAACGGTACGGAAGGTCAGGACGATTGAACCTGCAGCTTGATCGTCAGATGAAATATGCAATCCTTCATGGCGGCCCTGTAGCCGTTATCGACATTGGCTCCAACTCCATACGGCTCGTGGTTTACAGCGAGGCCCAGCGTAGTCCTGTCGTGCAGTTCAGTGAGAAGCTGTTGTGTGGTCTTGGGCGCAATCTGTCAGTCACAGGGCGGTTGAGCGAAACGGCAGTGGAGCGCGCGCTTGCAGCATTACGCAGGTTTGCCGTGATTTGCGAACATATTGGCGTCAAGGACATTTTCGCCGTGGCGACGGAGGCTGTGCGCCGCGCCAAAAACGGTTCTGACTTTATCGAGCGCGTCAAAAAAATCTGCCAGTGTGATATCCGCATTTTGAGTGGCAAAGAGGAAGCCGATCTTGCTGCAGCTGGGATTGCGGCGGGTTTCATGGCGCCTAATGGCATTGCGGGCGATCTGGGTGGTGGCAGTCTGGAGTTGATCGACATTGACGGCCCCCGTGTGGTGGATGAAGTTTCGGTGCCTTTGGGCAGTCTCAACCTTATGGATGTCGTCGGTGCTAGCGCTGATATGACCCTGGCTGATGTGTCCCGCGCCGAGGCCTATGTCGATCAGCATTTGAATGCGATCCCTTGGCTGGAACATGGGCGTGGCCGTCCGTTCTACGCTATCGGCGGCACATGGCGAGCTTTGGGGCGTCTGCATATGGTGGAAACGGGTTATCCGCTGCATATCGTGCAGCATTACACGATGACGCCCAAGCAACTTAAACAATTCTACGTCGATATGATGGAGCGGCGTGAGGGTGCTCTATCGTTTGCGAAAGCATCCAAAGACCGCCGTGAAATGCTTCCCTACGGGCTTCTTGTGCTAAAGCGTCTGGTGGACAGGCTAAAACCTTCGGGGATCGTGTTTTCGGTTTTTGGCGTGCGCGAAGGACTGATTTACGAACTGCTGCCTCCTGAAGAACAGCAAAACGATCCGCTCATCGCCGCGTGCGAATCAATGGCGTTGCGGCGCGCGCGCTCTTTGGAATACGGCTATGAGCTGTTCCGCTGGATGGACCGCCTTTTCGAGGGGGCAGGGTTGCATGAAACGCCTGAGGAACGGCGTTTGCGCAAAGCAGCTTGTCTGCTTACAGATATTGGCTGGTGCGGGCATGCGGATTATCGTGGCGAAAAGGCGCTGGGATTGATCGCCCAGTCGTCATTTGCGGGCGTAGACCATCAAGAGCGTGCTTTTCTTGCGCTGGCGGTATACTATTATTACCGGAATAATCTGGGCGGGAGTTTTGGCCCGGAATTGCGTAAGCTCATTAATCAACGCTGGAATCAGCAAGCAAAAATTATCGCATTGGCTTCTCGCGCGGCCAATAAGCTGTCTGCGGGCGTGTCCGGCGTTATCAATGAAACAACGTTGGGCTTTGCTAACGGAAAACTAGTGCTAAACTTACCTGGAAAACTGGAAGCTCTTGATGGGGAGACGTTGCAACGGCGTCTGAAGGCTTTGGCGGCATATCTGGAATGCGAGTTCGAAACGCATATCGGATGATGAATAGGTGGCAAAGCTTAACGCCTAAAGCGTCTCACAGATGATACCCTTTAGTTGTTCCATATTGAGATGACAGTATTGAGAAGCTGGTAGTTTGCCGTGAATTTGCAGTGTGCATCCTGGCGGGGTGCTTTACGTATTCGTGTTCCTGCCCCAATTATTCGGCAATGATTGGCGAAAGGAGCAAAGTGAGTCACAAAAACATGGACCATGACCTTTACCGGACGCTTGGCGTCGCACGCTCGGCTAATCAAGACGAAATCCGTACGGCCTATCGCAAGCTGGCCAAGGAGTATCACCCCGACCGTAACCCGGGTAACAAAGAGGCCGAGGAAAACTTCAAACGCATTTCGGCGGCGTTTGATATTCTTGGCGATCCGGATAAGCGGCAACGCTATGACGCAGGTCAGATTGACGCGAACGGACGCGAGACTGGCGGCTTCCATGGTGGCGGCTATCACTACCGCCCATCGGAGAATTTTGGCGATTTCGGTGATATATTCGGCGACTTTTTCGGACGCGGCGGGCACGGCCCTCAAGGGGGCAAGGCTGGCGGTTTCAACATGCGCGGCATGGATTACCGCTACAATCTGGAGATCGAGTTTTTAGAGGCGGTGAACGGTCTGAAAAAGCGCGTGCTGCTTCCCGAAGGCGAGACGCTCGATATCAACGTGCCTTCAGGTGTGGTGCACGGACAGGTGCTGCGTTTGAAAGGTAAGGGCGGCCCTGGCGTGGGGCGCGGTCAGCCGGGCGATGCGCTTATTGAGCTGAAAATCCGTCCGCATGCGCTGTTCGAGCGCGAAGGCGACGACATCGTGGTGGAAATGCCAATCGGCATTCATGAAGCCGTGATGGGCGCCAAGATCGAGGTTCCCACCATTAACGGGCGCGTGGCGCTGGTGATCCCTAAGGGAGCGTCCAGCGGGCAGACTTTACGCTTGCGTGGCAAGGGCGTGAAGAACGCGCAAACGGGTAATTCCGGTGATCAAATGGTGAAGCTGCGCATTGTGTTGCCGCAGCGGATCGACCGCGAATTGCAGGAGTTCATGGAGAACTGGTCAGAACTGCACGCCTATAATCCGCGCGCCAAGATGAAAGAGACCACGCATTGAGGCAGCCGGGGGAAATTCCCCGGCACTGTTCTCCCTTGAGTTATGCAGGAATCTTGGTGACGGCGCTGGCATTAATCAGGCGGCGGTGATTTTTTGCTTCGCCTTATGTACTCGGCAGCGTTGTTGCTGTGTGATGCCGAATTCTTCTTCCAGCGCCTTCCAAAACCCATTAGCAGTTTGTCGCAAATGACGAACTTTTGACCGTCGCAACGTTTCTGCGCACGGAAGCATCTGATTTATCAGACTTTTTTTGCTTCCGCCATTCCCTCTGCAGTTCCCTTTGTCTCTGTTTTTTCCTTATCTGCGTTGGGAGCATCTTTAGAGGGCATACCGGTTTCCTCGGGATCGTCTTCCAGTATGCGGTATGCTGCGCCTTCCAGATCGTCGAATTGCCCGGAACGCATCGCCCATATGAACATGACCAGTCCAAACAGGCTAAGCATCAGCGCCATGGGTATCAGCCAGGCCAGTGAGTTCATAAAACTTCTCCCCGGGATTAGTGCCCGTTCACTGCGCCGCTTGGAAACCTTTGTGCTGTCCGTTTTGGTTCGTTGGCTGATGCTGTCCGGTATTCTTGCGTACTCGCAGACGCAGTTTCATACCGCGTAAGCGAAGTGCATTCGCGGTGACGAATATTGAAGACGAGGACATTGCGATTGCGGCGATAAACGGCGTCACCATCCCGGCGGCGGCAATGGGGACGAACACGGCATTATACATACCGGCGAGGGCAAAGTTCGAGAACGCCATGCGCTGCGCTTTTTGCGCAGTCGCCAGTAGATCAATGACAGCATGCATTCGCTCGCTTTGGAAAATGGCGTCGGATGCGATTTGGCTGATATCGGCGGCTGAGGAGGGCGAGAGCGAAGCATGCGCTGCGGCGAGCGCAGGGGCGTCGTTCAACCCGTCGCCCACCATGAGCGTTTTGCGGCCAGCAGCTTTCAGTTCACCCAGTCGTTCGATTTTGTCTTGCGGTTTGCAGCCAGCGCGCCAGTTGCTGATGCCGAGTTCGCGGGCGACTGGTTCTACGGCGTCGGCGCGGTCTCCAGAAAGGAGTTCTACGGAATAACCGGCGTCTTGCAGAGTTTTTAGCGTTTCAACGGCATCGCTGCGCAAGGTGTCGGCAAGTTGAAAGCTAACGGGCTCAAGTCCTGGACGCGTGTACCACAACGAGGCGGTGCTGGCGTGTGTTTCATCTGTGATGCCGCACCATTCTGCGGAGCCTAAGCGTTCCTCGCCTGCTTCGGAAACCGCCATAAGGCCAGCCCCTGGGGTTTCGCTCACACCCTCAGTGCGCTGAAGTGCATCGGCGCCGAGGCGATCCTTAGCGATTTTAACGATTGCCGCCGCATTTGGGTGACGGCTGGCCAGGGCAAGACCAGCGGCGCTCTGCAATATTTCGGTGTTGAACGTATCTGCGTTCAGCACGGCGGGTTTGCCATGGGTGAGCGTACCGGTTTTATCGAAAACGATGGTGTCAACTTCCGCAAGACGTTCCAGCCCGTCAGGAGCCTTCACAAGTACGCCATTTGCGAACAGGCGGCTGGATGCCGCCACTTGCACGGCGGGAACGGCCAGAGCCAGTGCGCAAGGGCAGGTGATAATCAGCACGGCGATAGCGGTTTCCAATGCGGATTCCCAGCTCACGCCCAATAGCAGCCAGCCGATAAACGTCGCCAGCGCCAAGAGATGCACGGCGGGAGCGTATAGATTGGCCGCCCGGTCAGCTAGGCGAACATAGCGCCCGCGCGCTTGTTCGGCGCTCTCCATCAGCCGGGAAAGTTCGGCCAGCACCGTGTCGCCTTCGGTTTTGGTGGCGGTAAATTCTACTGCCGCGCCCAGGTTAACGGTTCCGGCGAAGACCTCGGCCCCTGGTGTGATGGCGCGCGGCAGGCTTTCACCGGTCAGCAAGCTTTCATCGGCTTCAGAGTTACCGGAAGCGACGGTTCCGTCAGCGGGGAAGCGCTCGCCACTCGCCACGGCAATACGCATGCCGGGCATTAGCGCTTCAGCATCTAAGCGGTGCGTGGAGCCATCGGGTTGCACGACCATCGCGCTTTGTGCGCGCATTTTCAGCAGGTTTTGCGCGGCGCCTTTGGCGCGCGTGCGCATGCGCTGGTCGAGGAAGCGGCCAAATAGCAGGAAGAACAGCAGCATGGTTGCTGCGTCGAAATACACCTTATCGGTGCCGATAATGGTCTGAAACAGGCTCATGCCTGTGGCCAGGAGGATGGCCAGGGAAATTGGCACGTCCATGTTGAGGTGGAACACGCGCAGCGCCCGCCATGCCGAATGGAAGAACGGTTGCCCGGCGTAAATGATGGCTGGAAACGCGATAATCGCGGAGAGCCAATGGAACAGGCTGCGCGTTTCGTTGCTCATGCTGTCGCCGCTGCCTGACCAGACAGAGACGGAGAAGAGCATGATGTTCATTGCGGCAAAGCCTGCCACGCCCAGGCAAGTGAGAAAGAACTTGTCGAGCTTGTCGTCATCGGCGTTTTCGCTGGCAACGAGCGGCGCCGCGTTGTAGCCGGCTTGGTCAAGTGTGGAGATCAGGTCTTCGACATTGGTTTTTGAGGCATCGAAGCTGATGGCGACACGTTTGGCCGTGAGGTGTGCGCGGGTGCTGGTGACGCCAGGAGCGGCTTCGAGAGCACGCTCCACTTTGCGCATGCAGCCGCCACAATTCATATTTGCGACGCAGAGAACTGCGGATTCTTGTGCGTTATCTGCGTCGTCGTTTTCAGGCGTTCCGTTGTCTGGCTGCTCAACAGCAGGAGCGGTGTTATTCTCGTCTATTCCTGATAGCATTTTATGAGACATATACGCTCCTTCAACCGGTAAATAGGCTGCTCGCTTTGTTCCTGTCCCTTTGAAACGGCGAGCGAAACGACCCAGTTCCCGTGCTCTAACGACTTAGGAGACGCCGTATAGATACCGGAACTGGTTTCGCTGAATGCAAGTTGCTGTGTATAGCGGCTGGAGGCTGGACGGCCAATGTCGCCTGTCAGGGTTAACCCAGTTACAGGGGCATTGGCCTTATCGGTGAAAGTAACACGGACAATGCCGTTGTCACCGAACTCCACTTTGTGCGACCAGTGCAGATCATCCTGGCGTTTTTGGAACGCAATTCGATTGTTATAGTGCACACCTTGCGAATAGGCGTGCGCTTCGGCGCCATTGAAGGTGCTCACGGCTTTGTAGACCATGATGAAATTCGCGAGGAATATCACCCCAAAGAACCCAAACAGAATATACAGGACGTGGCGACCGGTCAGTTCTTTCATAGGATTTCCAGCTATTTTTCGGGGCTTCTGAACGTCGTACTATAGCGTGCGATTGTGCCGTCGTCCAAGTCCTTCGCCACGAATTTGAATGGTGTGTTCTCGGAAGGCAACTTTTTCACGGCTTCACGCGGCAGGCTCAGAAACACTTTGATGGGTTCCACATCGTCAGGATCAACTGAGACCACTGGATTGGCTTCTTTATCGCGTCCAGCAATGACGAGTTTTCCTGTAGGCAGACCTTCAGTGCTAATGGCAAAACGGCGTTTTTCGTAACGCTTGTTTTGGATGCGCAAGATAAAGGTATTGCGGATGCTGCCATTGGAAAGCTGTACGAAAAGCGGGTTACGCTCTGCTGAGACTTGCATGACCAAAATCGGTCTTTGCACAAAGAAGAAAGCCATGATGGCGGTTACAATCGTCACCGCAGAGATGTACACCATCGTGCGCGGACGGATCGGCTTGATTTTGACGCGCTCACCGTGACTTTCCGCTTCCAGGTTACGGTAGCTGTCATAAGCGATGAGTTTCGTGGGCCGCCCAATCTGCTTCATGATGGAGTCACAGGCGTCGATACACAAGGCGCACTGAATGCATTCGAGCTGTGGCCCGTGACGGATATCGATGCCCATTGGGCAAACGGCAACGCATTGTTTGCAATCGATGCAATCGCCGCGACCTTCCCAAGATTGACCTTTTCTGTGCGGGCCACGTGGTTCGCCACGAAATCCGCGATAGGTAACAAGCAAGGAGTCTGCGTCGAACATAGCGCCTTGGATACGTGGCCACGGGCACATATAGATGCAGACTTGCTCACGCGCGATTGCGCCGAGCACATAGGTTGATAGCCCGAAAATGCCGACGAAGATGTAGGCGACCGAAGGTGCGCTAAAAGTCGCAAATTCGTAGGCAAGGGTTGGTGCGTCCCGGAAATAGAACACGGAGGCGCCGCCAGTTAACACGCCAATGAGCAGCCAACTGATATGCGTCGCAGCGAATTTCCAGAGTTTTTCGAAGCCCCATTTCTGCTTGGAGAGGCGGATACGGGCGTTGCGGTCGCCTTGCCAGAAATGTTCCACTGCGACCATCAGATCGGTCCACACCGTTTGTGGACAGGCATAGCCGCACCAGACGCGTCCAGCGATGGCGGTAACCATAAACAGTGCAAGCGCACTTATGATCAGAATGCCGGTAACGTAGTAAAGTTCCTGGGCCCAAAGCTCTACGCCGAAGAGATACATGCGCTGATGGGCAAAATCGAGCAGGAACGCCTGGTCGGGCAGTCCTTCGGCGCGATGCCAGCGTATCCATGGTAAGCCGTAATAAATACCGAGGGTAATGGCCATTACTAGCCATTTAATATTACGGAATGTACCTGAAGCGCGTTTAGGATAGATGGCTTGACGGGTAGAAAAAAGGTTAGTCTCTTGTTTGGAGTTTACGGCCTTTACATCACTTTGCATGATGCCAGGCGCTGCTTCCTTATGCGTCTCTGTAGAGTTCATATCGGGGTTCCGGCCATGTTAGGTGCGAAAGAGCAAATATATCAAGTAGCACAGTTTATGCAAAGCTCTGGCAGACCTTCCGTATAGATGGGAGATCTGCCAGACGTAGCGTAGATTACTTGCTCAACGAGTAAACGTAAGCAGTCAGTCTCACGATTGCACTTGGGTCTTTGGCAAAGCGTGGGGCCCATGCGGGCATCACACCACCGCGCCCAGCAGTGATAGTCTCTTTGATGTCGGCTTTTTTGCCGCCATAGAGCCAGATAGCATCGGTGAGGTCAGGCGAACCGGGGATACCGTTACCGCCTTTGGCGCCTTTGGCGTCTTCACCATGGCAACCTGAGCAACCGCCAGCATCGTTGAAGACAGCTTTACCGCTTTCAGCCGCTGCCTTATCGGAGCTATTGCCCGAAAGTGACAGGACGTATTCGGTAACCTGATTGATCTGTTCTTCAGTCAGGTCTCCACTGACGCCTTTAGCAGGCATGGTTTGGCCGCCACTACGTTCATCTTCATCACCACTACGAACGCCATGTTTGATCGTGGTGTTGATGTCTTCGATTGTGCCACCATAGAGCCAATCGTCATCTTGAAGATTCGGGTAGCCTTTTGTGCCTTTACCATTGGTTTGGTGGCAGGGAGCGCAGTAGTCAGCGAAGAGCACCTTGCCAGTTGCCGCAGCGAATTTGAACAGTTCCGGGTCTTTGTCTTTCAACTCGGTTACCGGCATGCTCAGCATCGCCTTATATTTGTCGGCGTGTAATTCGCGACCGGCTTTAACTTCGTTCATAGCCGCTTCACGCGAATGCCAATTCCAAATGCCCTTTACATAGTAGTCGCCAAATGTAGGCCATGAAGGGTACACGATGGTGTATCCGATACCCCAGATTATCGTAACCCAGAATACCCAGACCCACCATGTAGGAAGTGGCTTGTTCAGTTCCTTAATACCGTCCCATTCATGGCCGGTAGTTTCGACGCCAGTGACGTCGTCAATTTCAGGATTGGCCATTTTGTCCTCTCGGCGAATTGTCGTCTAAATCCTTATCAAGCGGTAGGCGGCTGGCCCGATCAAATGTCTTCTTGTTACTAGGCAAGAAGGCATAGATCAGGACCAGCGCAAACGCCACGATGAATAGTATGAGCCCCACAGTGGCGGCGACTCCTTGAAACGCTTCATGAGTAAAAGCGTGTTCATTACCCATCGTGTTAGTTCCTATCTCAAGTTAGGCCCGGAGTGGTCGAACTTCGCAAAGTCCACCAAGGTTCCGAGCATTTGCAAATAGGCAACCAAAGCATCCAACTCGGTGATCTTTTTGGGATCGCCGTCGAAAGGACGCACCACAGCTTTTGGATAGCGGGTTAACAGTGTTTTAGCCGCTTCGGATTCAGCATTTCCAGCCGCCTGAGCTTCAAGATCAGCCTTAGCGTTTTTGATATGCTCATCCGTGTAGATGGGCACGCCTTTACCTTGCACGACGCTATCTACAGTCTGCACAGCTTTCATGTGAGCTTCGATGTCGTCATACTTGAGTTCGTTCTGAGCAAGGAAAGGATAGCCTGGCATGACAGATTTCGGCACCATGGCGCGCGGATCTTTCATGTGAGCTTTATGCCATTCGTCAGAGAACTTGCCGCCGACCCGAGCAAGATCCGGGCCGGTACGTTTTGAACCCCATTGGAAGGGGTGATCGTACATGCTTTCCGCAGCAAGGCTGTAGTGGCCATAACGTTCGATCTCATCGCGGAGCGAGCGGATCTGCTGGCTATGGCACAGATAGCAGCCTTCACGGATATAGATGTTCCGTCCAGCCAGTTCCAACGGCGAGTAGGGGCGCATACCCTCTACTTTTTCGATCGTTGAACTGAGCCAGAACAGTGGGGCGATCTCGACGAGACCGCCGATGGAGACTACAAGCAAAATGCCTATTGTCAGAAGGAGGGAGTGTCTTTCGAGAACTCCATGTCCATAAGCCATTATTATCCCTCCTTATTCAGCTGGAGACGGTTGAGCGGCTGCGCCTTTAGCTTCTGCAGGCTGAGCAGCAACCGTCATCCAAAGGTTGTAGACCATGATGATTGCACCAAGTACAAACAGCACGCCGCCAGTTGCACGGATGATGTAGTACGTATGCATAGCTTCCACGGTGTTGATGAACTCGTAATCCAACACACCAAAGCTGTTATAGGCGCGCCACATCAGGCCTTGCATGATACCTGACACCCACATCGAGGTGATGTAGAGCAGAATACCAAGCGTACAGATCCAGAAGTGCCATTCCACCAGCATATCGGAATACAGCTTCTTACGCCGCCACAGCCACGGAACGAGGCAGTAGACGGAGCCGAAGGTAACCATGGCCACCCAGCCCAAAGCGCCGGAATGCACGTGACCGACTGTCCAGTCAGTGTAGTGCGACAGCGAGTTGACGGCTTTAATGGACATCAGCGGGCCTTCAAAGGTGGACATGCCGTAGAAGGCTACCGACACCACCAGGAAGCGGATCACCGGGTCGGTGCGCAGCTTGTCCCAGGCGCCAGAAAGCGTCATCAGGCCGTTAATCATACCACCCCATGAGGGCATCCACAGAATGATCGACAAGACCATGCCAAGTGTCTGAACCCAGTCAGGCAATGCAGTCCAATGCAAGTGGTGAGGTCCAGCCCAAATATAGGTGAAGATCAATGCCCAAAAGTGCACAATCGACAACTTATAGGAATAGACCGGCCGTTCGGCGCGTTTTGGCACAAAGTAGTACATCATGCCAAGGAAGCCGGCGGTCAAGAAGAAGCCCACAGCATTGTGGCCGTACCACCACTGCGTCATAGCGTCTTGCACACCTGAATACAGGATGTAGCTCTTCGAACCGAGGAGCGACACCGGCCAGGTCATGTTATTGCCGAGATGCAGCATGGCGATGGTGACGATGAAGG
>JARRLC010000049.1:0-20390 GCA_037387425.1 Alphaproteobacteria bacterium | reverse complement strand
GCTCAAGCTGCGGAAAGTCTCGCGCTGGTATTTCACCCCGGCGCGCGCGGCTTGAAGGTAGCGTTCGCCACCGGTGAGCAGATAACAGGAGGACAGACCGTAAATCAGCCGCGAAAGGGTTGCGCATTCTTGCGTTACGTTATCGGTCGGCTCACCGAGAATATTCAGGTTGGTCCGATAAAGCTCGGCGAAATCATCCCATTCAAATGTACGCCGATCATCGAACAGATCATCAAGCCACTGATCGGCGAGGCGAGCCATCTGAGTGAGCCACCAATGAGTATTCTCAAAGTAGAAATTTCCTTTTGCATCGCTTAACCGCGTCACATTGCGCACGTCGAAGCGACGGACATTATCATTTTGAATGTCAACGCCTTCGATGAACAGCATATCGCCCTCGTGGATATATTTGCGAACCTGATCCGAGGGCTTGGAGGGGTCGTATTCCGGTGGGTTGGGCATACGATCGCTATTGAGTGAATCAATATTGCTGAGCGTTGTAAAGTTAGTTGTCACCCCTGCTTGGGCTTGAATTTCGCCGCCGCTTCGACAGCGGATAATAAAAGATGCATCCGTGTGATCTATCTTCGTAACAACACCAAGTAAGCTGTCTTCTTGGGTAAAGTATTTACTGGTTATGCAGTTCTCATGATTTTCACTCATGTTATTGCTTTCTTTTGCTGCTTTTGGGGGAAACGTGTTAAATACGCTGCAAGACAACAATGCCAGCAGCCGGCAGACGAACATCAATCACGCCGCCTGACGAAGTCAAAACACCCGGATTGCGGACGCCATGACCGCCATATTCCTCGTCATCGCTGTTTAGCGCTTCGATCCAATCGCCATCCGGCAATGCAGAATTTTCCAGACGATATCCATCGCTGAAAGCGGCATTGTTCAAGCTTGCAACGACGAGGAATTCAGTATTGCCAAGCCAGCGTCTGAAGGCGATGACGCGGTTTGCGTCATGAACGTGAACAATCGCGGCATATGGCGACTTCAATGCTTTGTTGTGGCGACGCAACCTTATAATATCGCGGTAGAAAGCAAACAAATGTGCGCCGCTTCCTTTGCGTAAGCTTATGATATCTTCGCGATGCTGAAGCCAATCATTGTAGCGGTAAGGTTCTTTGGCGCCAACTTCTTCGCCCATAAAGAACATAGGGGCGCCGGGCGTCAGGACTGTGAGCCCAAAAGTGACACGGCAGCGAGCTTCTGCCCACGGGCGGGTTTCGTCATTCAGAAAACCATTCACCGCCACTTCGATTGTTCGCGCAGATTCTACTCTTTGATCGCCGTCGTAATAATAGGCGTTACCCGCTTCATCGTGGCTTTCGCTGTAGATGACGCGCTGCGGTGTGGCGAGTATCTTTTCCGCCATAACCGACATAGCCAGAGGCCCATCGCCGCCTAGCCCTGCGGTGTGCAGCAGCCGGGCGTCGCCCATGTCATTTCGGGAAGCGCCGATTAGGTTGTGATACCATGCGGCCCACCAGGAGGCATCGAACCCTATCCCGCCAGTTTCCTGCGGCTGAGTGATCGCCTCCCACCCGGTGTGATCTTCGGCAGTCAGAATTACGGAAGGTTTGATGAGCCTGAGTGTGCGCACCCACTCCCGCAAGAATTTTGCGCCTAAAAGATTGGCTTCCGGACAAGGCCGCCCATCCGCATTGAGGCTGTTATCGCGATGAAACGCTTGCGTGAGATCGACACGGAACCCATCGACGTGGAATTCGGTCAGCAGCATGGCGGCGCTGCTGGTAAACACCTTGCGGACGAACTCGTTTCGGTAATTTGGGGCCCAGCCGCTTGAACCGTTATTAAGATAGCCCCCATCAGGACGCGGCCAATCACCTGGAGCGCCTTCATACCAATAGTAGAAGTTCTTATCGGGCTCGGCCGCATCGTAAAAATACTGAGGCGATCCCGCGCCGATGGCATTCGCGTATGAAATGCTTGAGCTGATCGCGTCCGCCGCCTGCGTAATCCGTGGCGAAGTAGTGCGATGTACCATAGCCCCAGGACCAGCCGCCAGCTTCAGACATCGGCATGAGTTCGACTGCGTTCACGCCAAGCTCGACAAGGTGGTCGAGCAGCCCGATGGCGTCCTCAAACGAACCGGGACGTGGCGAACCAGCCGCCAGCCCTTCCACGTGAAGTTCGTAGATAATCAAGTCTTCGAGGCTATCGGGAACCGGCCGCAAGGGATCGTATTCATTGGCCCAAAAATCTTCTTCATCGAGCCATTTGGTTTCTGGGAACACACCTTCGTTAAGAAGCTCGGTCACCCGGTCGGGGTTAACAACGACTGAACAGCTTTTTGTGCCGTTTACGTCCTGTCGTGTTCCATCCCATGGGGCAGCGCCGTTTGCGGCGGCTTCATCGGGTTTTTTGCGTCCACTGCCGATTTGACAGCGCGAATAGAGGTCTGTCCGGTATTTAACGTTTCCGTCGTCCCGAAGGACACGGTACATATAGGGGGTATGATCCCAATCAGCGAACGATGCAAATTCGGGGGTTGATGGCGTATACCAGATCCCATCCTCTCCCTGGGTAAGCGAAAAACTACGCTGGACGCCATCGCCATTATTCCAGATATATCCGCTTGTCTGGTCGCCTGTAACCAGCTCAACTTTTGTTGCGTCCGGAGCCCATACCGAAAAACGGATCATCTGTTCCTGAGCGCCATTAGGCAAAAATTTGTTTGCCCCGAGCCGTCTGCAATGTGTCAGCCAATAGTGTTCAGTCTGTCCGTCCTTCTGAAGCGTGAAATTACAGTATTGCGCCTGTGAGTCAGGATTTTCGACTTCGGTTGGAATGCCCCAAGCGTTGATCTCCTGCGGTGTATCCGTGAGTACCCCCCAGTGAAACGTCCACCCTTTTTGCGTTTCGTCGAGGGGGATATCGGCCCGCCATGCCGGACAGCCATCATCCGCCACGAACGCCTCCATGGGGGTGCTGCTCCAGCTATCCGAATAGCGTCCGTTTGTGTCCCAACTTCCCATGAGGCGGACATTGCGAAAAACTGGCTGTTTGAGCCCTGTTCTCCATTCTAAACGTACATGAAGCATCTTGTTTGCTCGCGCTTTGCAGGGAATTACTTTGATTGCGCAAGACTTTTTTCATAAATCAATGAAAGGAACCTGAGTTTCCACCCAGAAACTTAAATTAAATTGCGAGGATTATGGCCTCCCAATGGGCCGATGGCATTTGGCCGCCAAGCAGCATCGTTAACGACTCATTTCCAGCGCTAGCTTATGAAATTTTTATGCCTGTTGAGCGGGCTTGAACGCGGTTCTTTGCTAAGGCTTACCGTAAGAACTTCAAAATGAGTGACGATTCTTCATACAAGTCGCGGCATACCCTTTGCGCTTTAGTCGCAAATAAGCGTATATGTGAATGGCTATGAAACAGTCTTACAACAGTAAAATGGTGCACTGCAAAAACATTTTTCAGGCATATATTCCACTCAGCATTGATGAATTTAGCTCTATAAGCATATGAATTACCAAAAAAACATATGTCGTGCTTCCATCATAACGCAAACGGTTCTATCAGTGTGTAAGCACATGCAACATACGAATGCACTTTAGAATTACTCTAGAGTTAAGAAAAAATAGTGACTACGGTTAAAAAAAGTAAATAGTGCTAACCGATGTCTGCGGTTACCGTTACTTAATGCATAAAGTCTGACGACTATAACAATAACCTAAAAAACCCTACAAATAAAGTCGGAAATAGGTTTGCAGCGCTTTGAGAGCGGGTAGTTGTTGAAAAACAATTGCAAGCTGCGAAGGGGAGGCCTTTGCCTTGTTGCAATATCATTCAAAGATTTTAACAGGTTCTGATCGCCCATGAAGTTGAGCTATTACCCCGGTTGCACAATGAAAGCCAATGCGGCGAACTTCGAAGAATCGCTGCTCTATTCGATGAAGCATCTTGGGGTTGAGGTTGAGGAGCTCAGCCGCTGGAACTGTTGCGGCACCGTCTCCTCGTTGGCCCAGGACGACGCCATGCGCCAGCTTGCGCCTGTCCGTAATCTTATCCGCGCCAAGGAAGCTGACGCTTCCCGCGTCATGACAGCATGCGCGATGTGCTCCAACGTGCTGAAACGCGCTAATGAGCGTGTGAAGGCCGATCCGGCGCTCCTCGAACGCATGAATAATTTCATGACCGATGAGCCAGTGGATTATGAGGGCGACGTTAGCGTTGTGCATACGCTGGAAGTCCTGAACGAGCTGAAGGCCGATTCAGGCGGTGTTTCGTCACGCGTTGTGAAATCGCTTAACGGTCTGCGCGTCGCCTCATATTACGGTTGCCTTTTGGTGCGTCCGCGCTCCATCGCTTTCGACAATGTCGAAGATCCGCAGATGCTGGACGAGTTGGTCATCTCACTTGGCGGCCAACCGATTGATTTCTCCCATAAAACCGAGTGCTGCGGCGCGTATCAGACCGTGGATAAGCCCGAGGTTATTGCAGACCGCACCTACCGGATTTTGACCGATGCACGGGAGCAAGGCGCGGAAGTCGTGATGGTGAGCTGTCCGCTATGCGCGTTCAACCTGGATCAGCGACAGCAGATTACCCATCGTATTCATCCTGATTTCGTGGGCTTGCCGGTCGTATATTTCACACAACTTATGGCCATCGCCTTCGGCTGCGACGAAAGCGTGCTGAAGCTGGATCTCCATTCCATTTCTCCGCGCAGCATTTTGGCGGAGAAGGGGCTTATCTAAGGGGAAACCAGACATGAAGTTCGGCAAACTGAAACCGGCCTACGGCAAGGTCGTAATCAACCCAAATTGGTGCAAGGGCTGTGGCTTTTGCGTCGAGTACTGCCCAACTGGCGCGCTCGAAATGTCCAAGGGTTACAATGCCAAAGGTTACCACCCGCCGGCAGTAAAATCGGAAGATGACTGCCGCGATTGTAAATTCTGTGAAAGAGTTTGTCCTGAATTTGCTATTTTTGTGACGTCTGTCAAAGATGAGGTTTAGACTAGTGGCAAAAACTCCAAATAAAGTTCCGGCGGATCCGAAAGGCGTACTTGCTGGGCCACACTTCATGGATGGAGACCATGCTTTGGCCGAAGGTGCTCTAGCCGCAGGGTGCCGTTTCTTCGCTGGTTATCCAATCACGCCATCAACAGAGACCGCTGAGCGCTTTGCTGAGCGCTGCCCGGAAGTGGGGGGGCTCTTCATTCAGATGGAAGACGAGATCGCCTCTATTACCGCCAATGTCGGCGCTGTTTGGGGCGGCCAGAAGGTGATGACAGTCACATCCGGCCCAGGTTTCTCGCTGATGATGGAAACAATCGGCCTTGCCGCGATGATGGAAACGCCGATGGTGCTCGCTGACGTGCAGCGTGGCGGACCTTCAACCGGCTTGCCGACGCTCACGGCGCAGCAGGATATGATGCAGGCGCGCTGGGGTTCGCATGGCGATTACCGCGTTATCGCGCTGGTGCCGGATTCACCACAGGAATGCTTTGACCTCGCCATCGAAGCGTTCAATCTGTCTGAGACTTATCGCGTCCCGGTGCTCATTATGACCGATGAGACGGTTGGCCACATGCATGAGAAAGTGGTCATTCCGCCCGCCGAAGAAATCATGGTTGTCGAGCGCAACTGGTACGAGGGACCGAAAGAAGATTATCGCCCCTACCATTATGACGGCGGCAAGACGATTGCACCGCTGGTCAAGGCAGGCGACGGCTATCGTGTGCACTCCACCGGCTTGACGCACGACGAACGTGGTTATCCGGCGCTGACGCCTGATGACAACAAAAAGGCCGTCACGCACCTCATTGAGAAGATTGAGGGTAACGCCGACAAGATCATCCGCGTTGAGGAAGACGGCTTAGAAGACGCAGATGTGGTGGTGGTCTCATACGGCATCACTTCGCGTGTCGCTAGTCGCGCCGTGAAACTGGGTCGTGAAGCTGGGCTGAAAGTGGGTGTGCTGCGGCTTATCACCGTATGGCCCTTCGCTCAGAAAAAAATCCGTGAGCTGGCAGAGCGGGTTAAGGCCATAGTCGTGCCTGAACTCAACTACGGCCAGATTGTTTTAGAAGTTGAACGCAGCGCTGGCGGTCAGTGCAAAGTTATCAGCGTAAATTCCTGTGGCGGCGAAGTTCATGACGCCGAGGATATTTTAGCAGCAATTAAGGAGGGCGCGGAATGAATGCTCCTGATCAACCGATAGACGACGCGACCTTCCGTAAAGAAAACCCGATGGCCGAGTTCCTCCGTATGGAGCGGATGCCTCATATTTGGTGTCCGGGCTGCGGTATCGGTACGGTCGTGACTTCCTTTGCCGAGGCTGTCAAAGCCAGCGGCATGGCCATGGACGATATTGCCGTCGTATCCGGTATCGGCTGCACGGGTCGCGTCGCGGGCTATGTCAGGTTCGACTCGTTTCATACCACGCACGGTCGCGCCATTCCCTTCGCGACGGGGCTGAAGCTCGCCAACCCTAAGCTGAAAGTTGTGGTGGTTTCCGGCGACGGCGACTTGGCCAGTATCGGCGGCAATCATCTTATTCACGCTGCGCGCCGCAACATGGATCTGACCGTCATCTGCGTGAACAACTTCACCTATGGTATGACGGGCGGTCAGGTGACACCGACGACGCCTAATATGGCCAACGCTTCGACAACGCCTTACGGCAATTACGAGCATCCTTTCAGTCTGCCATTCCTGGTCGATGCGGCTGGTGGCACATTCATCGCACGTTGGACGTCGCTGCATGCACGCAACATCACGAAGTCCATCGGGGAAGCGCTGAATCACAAGGGCTTCTCGTTTATCGAAGTCATCGCGCCTTGTACAACGCTTTACCAGCGCCGCAATCGCCTCGGCGACGGTCTGGACGCCTTGCACTATTACCGCGACGATGCGGGCATCGAACATGGCCTGGATACGCGTATGGCTGACATTGGTTATCAGGGCCAAATCGCTATGGGCAAGTTCGTCGATAAACAGCAGACGACTTATCATGAAGCGATGCAGGCTCATTACGTCAATGTGATCGGCGATGATTATGAGCTCTATGGCAAGACGCCCATGGAAAAGAAGGCCGAGGAAGAAGCACGCAAGAGTGCAACCGGCGATGCTGAAGATCCTGTACACCACGGCGGAGATGACGACTGATGTGGGAAATCAAATTTTCCGGATTTGGCGGCCAGGGCATCGTTCGCTGCGCGTTGATCACCGGTAAGGCGGTTGCGCTCTACGACGACAAATTCGCCACCATGACGCAAAGCTTCGGTCCAGAGGCCCGTGGCGGCGCTTGCCAGTCGCAGCTCGTTGTTTCTGGCGACCGCGTGGCCTATCCCTATTGCACGAAGGCGGATGTGCTCGTCGCGCTGTCGCAGGAGGCGCACGATAAGTATGCACCAGATCTTTCAGACGGCGGCATCCTTATCTACGAAGAGGAACTGGTTACGCCGAAAGAAGGCGACACGCGGGTGAAAAAGTTCCCGATCCAGGCAACCCGTATTGCTGAGGAAGTGGGGAACCGCTTGTTCACCAATCTCGTTGTGCTCGGCTTTTTCTCCGCTATCACCGGCGCAGCCTCTGCCGATGCCATGAAGAAAGCGCTTCCCGGTCTCGTGCCTGATCGCTTCCTTAAGGCTAATTTGAAAGCGTTCGATAAGGGATACGAGCATGGCCTCGAAGCAGTAGGACAGCTCAAAACAGATGGAGCGGCTTAATAATGACACGTCGCGCTGGAGTATTCGTCTGTCATTGCGGAAATAACATTGCAGCCACCGTTGATGTGAAGAAGGTGGCTGCTGAGATGGGCAATGATGATGGCGTCGTCTTCTCCAATGACTACGTCTATATGTGCTCAGATCCGGGGCAACAATCGATTATCGATGCCATTAAGGATCATGAGCTTGATAGCGTGGTTATTTCCTGTTGCTCACCGAACCTGCACGAAAAGACATTTCGTGAGGCGTCCGGCGCAGGCGGAATGAACCCCTTCCAGTGCGAAATCGCCAATATCCGTGAACAATGCGCCTGGGTGCATAAGGATAAGGAAAAGGCCACCGAAAAGGCGCTCAAGATTACCCGCTCTGCGGTGCGCCGGGCACGCAACAACCAGCCGCTTACGCCTATCGGCTTGCCGGTGACGCGCAAAGCGTTGGTCGTCGGTGGCGGTATCGCGGGCATTCAGTCGGCGCTTGATATGGCGAATGCCGGGATTCATGTGACGCTGGTCGAAAAACTACCGACCGTCGGCGGACATATGATCCAGCTTTCGGAAACCTTCCCGACGCTTGACTGCTCGCAGTGTATTTTGTCGCCGAAAATGGTGGAAGTTTCCAAGCATCCGAACATCACGCTTATGACTTCCAGTGAGGTGCAGTCGATTTCAGGTTTCGTCGGCAACTTCAAGGTGAAGGTCAAGACTAAGGCGCAGTATGTAGACCCTGAGCAGTGCAAGATTTGCGATGACTGCTCAAGTGTTTGCCCGGTTGTCGTTCCTAACGAATATGACATGGGATTGACTGATCGCCGCGCTATCTCCATCCCGTTTGCGCAGGCAATCCCTGCGAGCTTCAATCTTGATGAAGATGCGTGTCTTGGTCTTAATCCGGTTGTTTGCGGTAAGTGCCAGGATGTTTGCGAAGCGGGCGCCATTGACTATGACGCCAAGCCCAAGGTCACCGATCTGGAAGTAGGTGCTGTCGTCGTCGCAACCGGCTTCGACCTACTCGATAAGGAAGAGATGGCCGAATATGGCCGCGGCAGATACGAAGACGTGCTTGACGGCATTCAGTTCGAGCGCATGTTAGCGGCGTCTGGTCCTACAGGCGGCCACATCATGCGTCCGTCTGACCACAAGGAACCGAAGAACATTGTGTTTATCCAATGTTCCGGCTCGCGCGACCCTGAACAATATTGCGCTTATTGCTCGAAGATTTGCTGCATGTACACGGCTAAACACGCCACGCTGTACAAGCATCACGTTCCTGACGGCAACGCCTATATCTTCTACATCGACATCCGTTCCGGCGGTAAAGGATATGAAGAATTCGTTCAGCGCTCTATGGAACGCGATGGCGTCATTTACTTACGCGGACGTGTATCTAAGGTTTACAAGCAGAAAGATAAGCTGAAGGTAATGGGCGTCGATACGCTTTCGGGCAAGAATGTCGAAATCGACGCCGACATGGTGGTGCTGGCTCAAGCAATGGTGCCCTCAAAAGGTACCGCTGAGATTGCTAAAACCCTGAAGATCGGCCGCGATAAGGATGGCTTCCTCGCTGAGGCGCACCCGAAACTGCGGCCAGTCGAAAGCGTGACCAGCGGCATCTTCCTCACCGGCGCGGCGCAAGGACCGAAAGACATTCCTGAGACCGTCGGTCAGGCGAGCGCTGCGGCGTCCAAGGCCATCCAGCTGCTTCTGAAAGATGAGCTGGCGCACAACCCAATCGTGGCTCAGGTGCGCGAGTCGCATTGTACCGGCTGCGAGATGTGTGTGGACGCTTGTCCTTTCGAGGCGATTTCGCTGGTTAATGGCAAGGCTCACGTCAACGAGGTGCTGTGCGAAGGCTGTGGCACCTGTTCAGGAACGTGCGTACGCGCCGCAATTGATGTGAAGAACGTAAAGCAGATGCAGATTTTCGATATGATCGGCGCCTGCATGGGATGAGTTTGGCGGTTTTGTACAGCCAGAGCGAAGACCGCAAGGGAGGACCATAGTGGCAGAGGTAGTGGCAGGGCTGGCGGACACAGGAGCAGAACCGCAGGCGTTCGAGCCAAAGGTTGTGGCATTCTTGTGCAAATGGTGCTCGTCGGCGGGGTGTGACCTCGCAGGCGTGTCGCGGCTGCAATATCCGCCGAACGCTGTACCAATTCAGGTGATGTGTTCAGGGTCGGTGTCGCCGCTTTATATTTTATCCGCTTTCAATAAGGGAGCGGATGGGGTGCTGGTTTCCGGCTGCCATCCAGGCGACTGCCATTACCTTAAAGGCAATTACTACGCGCGGCGGCGGATTTACATGGTGCACCAGATGCTAAACTTCATCGGTCTTGAACCCGACCGCTTCCGCATGTCGTGGGTTTCAGCGGCCGAAGGGGTTAAATACGCTGAAGTCATCGCTGATTTCGTCGAGGATCTCAAAGTGTTGGGGCCTCAACGCAAGCTTAAGGCAAAATGCTAATGGCCATTATTGAAGACATCAGGGCGAAAGCGAAGGAGCTGCTGGAAAGCGAAAAAGTCCGCGCTGTTCTCGGCTATCGCCGGAGCACGGCTGGCATTCTGGCTGAACCGGCGTTCATTGCCTCGCCCGCAGACGTAGATGAACTGGTGATAGACGCGACTTGCGTGGAAAATCTGGCGCTCTATCTCGTCAATGAGAAGAAACGGCAGAAAGGTGAACGCGAGCCTGACACACGGCCGCTCGCCATCGTCGCTAAAGGGTGCGATGCCCGCTCTGTCGCTGTGCTGCTGCAAGAGAATTACATCTCCCGCGATGAGGTGGTTATTCTCGGCGTATCATGCGGCAATAGCGGCGTCATTGATGAGCGCAAGCTGAATAAAGCGCTCAGAGGCAAGCAGGCGAAAGCGGCAGACTTTGATGACGCAGGCAACTGTAAGGTAACGCTGATGGACGGCGAAACCTCCGTGCCTGCCGCCGATGTGATGGCTGATCGCTGCCTGGAATGCGAGGTGGCTTTTCCGCAAGTCAGTGACTTCTTCTATGGTGAGAAGGTCACCGAGCGTGACTTTAGCCAGCGTTTTACCGCTGTCACCGCATTTGCCGAAAAAGCAGCGGAAGAACGCTCGGAGTTTTGGGCTCATCAATTCGACCGCTGCATTCGCTGCTATGCGTGCCGGGCTGTATGTCCGATGTGCTATTGCGATGAATGTGTGGTGGATAGCACCAACTTCGTCGTCGATGCTACAACGACCGCCGACGATAAAGCCAACCGCATTTGCTGGATCAATCGCTCCGCATGCACCTCAGAAAACGCGATGTACCATATGGTGCGCGCCATTCACCTTGCCGGACGTTGTACCGACTGCGGTGAGTGCGAGCGGGTGTGTCCGGTAAATATCCCGCTACGGCTTCTGAACACCATGCTTGAACACGAAGCGCTAGAAGCATTCGAGTACAAGGCTGGCTACGATCCCGAACAACCTTCGCTGATCTCGTCCTTCCGTGACGAAGATCCTAACGATTTCATCAGGTAGGGCGATGGAAACGATACTCAGGAAAGACAGGCTCGGCGAATGGGCCGCCAAACTGGGAGAGCAGGCACAAGTTTTCGCCCCAGCCTTCGCTGACGAGATTTGGAATTTTGCTCCCCTTGAGCAGGGGACGGAAATTGCGTTCGAAGGGATCAATACGGTTCGTTCGGCCAAAGAATTCGTATTTCCGCAGCGCGAGGTGCTTTACCGCTTCCAACTGTCGAAGGGCCAGCAGCCGGAAATCACCCAGACTCTGCCTGCTGACGGAGCAAAGGTCGTCTTTGGCGTGCGCCCCTGCGATGGCCGCGCCATGGTGCGCAACGACAAAGTGTTCACTTGCGCTCCATGCGATCCCTATTTTCAGACGCGGCGCGATCAGGTGGTCTTCATAGGCTTGGCCTGTGCGACGCCACCTTCGCCGAATTGCTTCTGCTTATCCGTGGGCGGCTCTCCGAGTTCAGAGGACGGCCTCGACATTTTGATGACCGAGCTGGGCGACCGTTATCATTTGAAGGTGATCACGGCAAAAGGCGGCGAAATCATCGATCGCACGGCGGAGTTTTTTGAGAAAGCCACCGAAGCGGACAGCAGCGAGGTCGAAAAAGCCCATACTGCCGCGCGCGAGTATCCTCAGCGAACGCTCGCTTCCATGGAAAAAGTGGCGGAAGGCATTAAGCGCAATTTCGAGTCGCCGCAGTGGGAAGAGCTGGCTCGCGCCTGCCTGGGCTGTGGTGCTTGCACATATCTGTGCCCGAGCTGCCATTGCTTCGACATTAGCGACGAAATCACGCGTCAGTCGCCGGTTGCTGGCGAACGTGTAAGGACGTGGGACAATTGTCAGTTCCCCGACTTCACCATGCACACTTCTGGCCACAATCCGCGTGAAACCACTGGAACGCGGTTGCGTCAAAGAGTGGCTCATAAGCTTTTGTATTTCGTGGAAAATCACAACATGCAGCAGTGCACGGGCTGTGGTCGTTGTATCACCCACTGTCCGGTGGGGATCGATATTGTCAAGGTCGCTAACATCATGGAAGAGGGAGCGGGAGCATGAGCGGCAACCTCTATTTGCCTACAATGGCGCGAATAACCGCTATCAGGCAAGAAAGCGTTGGCGCCCGCGCCATCAAGACATTTCAGGTCGAGTTTCCTAATGGCGATGGTTTCGATCACGACTGCGGACAGTGCGCCATGCTCTCGGTGTTTGGTAAAGGCGAGTCGAT
The DNA here is from genome assembly GCA_037387425.1 of Alphaproteobacteria bacterium. Lineage (GTDB taxonomy): Bacteria > Pseudomonadota > Alphaproteobacteria > Rhizobiales > Rhodomicrobiaceae > JARRLC01. Next base: position 7,964 of record JARRLC010000049.1, on the reverse strand, counting down.
GATCTCCATCGCCTCGGCGCCGATGATCAAGGAATATAAGCAGTTTTCCATCATGCGCACCGGGCGCGTCACCACTGCTATTCACGATATGAAAGTGGGCGATCTCATTGGCGTGCGCGGCCCATACGGGAATACGTTTCCGCTCAATGAATGGAAAGGCCGCAATTTGGTGTTTATCGGCGGTGGCGTTGGGTTGGCGCCGATCTGGCCGGTTATCCAAACCGCGATAGCGAACAGTGACGATTTCGGCAAGATCACCGTCTTTTACGGCAGCCGCACATCAAGCGATCTTATGTATCGTGACGAATTAGAGGCGATGCGTGGTGCTGCCGATGTCAACCTTTCGGTCGATGTGGCGGAAGATGGCTGGGAAGGCTACACCGGATTTGTCCCTTCAAATCTGATGGATAAACCGCAGTCGCCTGAAAATACCATCGCCATTACTTGCGGTCCGCCAATTATGATCAAATTCGTCATTCAGAATCTCAAAGAAATGGGGTTTACTGACGAACAGATCTACACCACGATTGAGAACAAAATGAAATGCGGCGTAGGGAAATGTGGACGCTGCAATGTCGGCAAAGACTATGTCTGCGTGAGCGGACCGGTTTACTCTTGGGCTCAGCTCAAAGATCTGCCGCAAGAATACTAAAACAATAGAAAGGTTTCTCCCCTTTATCAGGGGGGCCTTTTTGAGTTCTGGCTGGATGTAATGTCGCAGCTGAGTGGCTTTGCTGAGTTAAAATTCAGTGATGATGTTTGTTTTGTTGGGGTAATGTCATGCAGATTACAGGTATGCTTTACGGGGCAAAGCTCCTGAAGCTGGTCGATTTTCCGGCCGCACAGGTGCTGGGACCGGAAGCTTGCGAACAGAGTATCAAGTCGCTGCTCGACAAATGCGGCGAAGTGTTCGTCAAACCGGTCTTCCGCGGAGGTGTCGGTAAGAAAGGCAAGGCCGGTTTGGTCGGCCGAGTCAAAGACTTGAAGTCAGCTTTACAGGAAAAAGAACGGCTTTACTTTGCTGAGCACCGTCATGGCAACGCCGTGGCCAAGGCCGAGGGCGTCACCTTCGAAGGCGCGGTGCCTGCCGAGCACGAAGTTTATGTTTCTCTTGCTGATTCGACGCGTTATCGCGCGCCGACTTTGACCATCACCCATCGTGGCGGCATGGACATTGAGGATCTGCCCAAGGATCAGATCGCCGAAATTCCTTTTGATCCGCTTACTGGCCTTAAATCGTTCGTCATCACCAATGCGTTGTCGGACATCAAGGCGCCGCGCGAGATCATTTCGCCCCTGGCGCAGAACCTGCCGAAACTGTGGGATCTGTTCCACCATCACGGTATGACAACGCTCGAACTCAATCCGATCCGCATGACGCCGACCCGCCGGGGCTCATTGTCGCCGGTGGCGTGCGACTTCAAATGCGGCTTCGACCGTGACGACCCGCGTGTGAAGCGCCTCAATCTGCCGAACGATCTGTTCGCAGCTGACTACTCCGACTTCGAACAGGAAATCAATCAGCTCCGCACCTATCAGGGGCAGTCTGACGTTTCCGTTATCAACGCCAACGGCACCATTCTCGCGCCGACATTTGGTGGTGGCGCTAACTCGCTGGTTACAGAGTTTCTCGGCGACGACGCCATTATCTCATCGGACTTCGGCGGCAATCCGCCTTACGAGAAGATGCGCGAAGTTATGCGTATTTGCCTCAAGCATTGGTTGAAGCAAACCAACGTGCTGTTCGTGATCGGCGGCAAGGCGAATAACACAGACATCTTTGTCACCTTCCGCGCCATGGCCGATGCGCTTCGCGAATATTTCAGCGAGCACGGACCCACGCCGATTTATGTCGTCATTGGTCGCGGCGGTCCCAATCTCTCGCGCGGGCTGATGGCCTTTAAGGATGTGTGCGACGGGCTGGGCCTACCTTACCGCATCTTTGGCTTCGACTCGGCCATGACCGACGTTGTCCGTTACGCCCAGACCGCTGATCGGTGGATGAAAAACGGCGGCCGAGAAAAAGTGGCCAGCAAGTTGGGGGTCGAGGCATGACAAATACGACCCACGCTGAGACAGAGGCACTAGATAATATTACTGAATTTACTCGGAAAAAGACGCCGTCGGGGGCTGAAATGAGTAATCTGAGTCGTGAAAAGTTTAAGTATTTCGTTGGCATCAATTCTCTGGCCGAAATTGCGACGTGCAAGGACAGAGTCTGTGTGCTGAACATCCTCGGCAACGAGTCACGCAACGTCACGGGCGTCAGCCATATCTATTCGGGTGGTAACGTTGTATTCGGCACTTCTCCCGGACGCCGTGGCGAGGTTCTGGAGACTTCGGCTGGCTCAATCCCCGTTTACAATAACGTTCGCGAAGGTCTCGAAGACGGCCACAAATTCAATGTTGGCGTGGTTTATCTGCCGCCAGCAGCAGTGCGCGATGGCGTTTTCGAGCTGATCCGCGTCAACCGCGACATCGAAAAAATCATCATCCTCACCGAGAAGGTGTCGGTGCATGACGCCCGCGAAATTCGGGCGCTGGCGCAACAGCGCAGCGTTGATGTTTTCGGCGCGAACTGCCTTGGCGTGGCCGATGCCTGGAACCACATCCGTCTTGGCGGTGCTCTGGGTGGCGACAATCCGGAAGAAACCCTGCGCAAGGGCTCTGTGGCGATTTACTCCAACTCCGGCAACTTCACCACCACCATCGCGGCTTATGTGACGGCTGGCGGCTGGGGCACGACGACCTGCATCTCCAGCGGCAAGGACATGTACATCCATTTTGGCCCTGCCGAGTTCACTCACGCCATGGATAACGACTCGCGCACCAAGGCCGCGGTTATGTATGTCGAGCCGGGCGGCTATTACGAAGAAAATCTTGATTTCAAAAAGCCGGTTGTGGCTTGCGTGGTCGGTCGCTGGAAATCGAAGCTGACACGCGCGGTCGGGCATGCTGGCGCCATGAGCGGCAGCGGCGACAACGCCGAGGCCAAGGAAAAGTGGTTCCAGAATATCCTGGGCGTCAAAGGCATATACACGCCTGAAAACCCGATCGTTTCGCAGGCTGGTGCGGTAGTGACCAATATCGCCCATATCCCAGAGGCGCTGACGGCGGTTATGAAGCTCAACGGCGTTGAACCGGATTTTGAGCCACTTGGCGACCTCTCGCTCAAACCCTGGCTGGGCGACAATCAGGGGCTGGATCTGCCGCCTGAACTCGACATTCCGCTTGTAGACCCGATCCAGCCATACAAGGATCAGATCGCCGGGCTTTCGCAACAGGTTGGCGCGATCTTCCCGCGCGAGAGCATGAAGGATCGTTCGGGCTCCTCAATCATGGACCCGAAGACCCAGGTGACGAAAGTCAGTGGCGTGTCTATCCTCGACACCGCCAAATATCCGCTGGAGTCGAACTACTGCCTGGCCCTGCTCCGCGAGCATAACGACGATAACGACAACGCCTTGTTCAACACTGCTATCGCTGCCGAAGTCAATCTCAGCGACACGATGATGACAGCCGTTGAAGCTGCACGCGAGGGCGGCAGCGCGCCTAATACCGTTCTATCAACCGCCTGTGCGTTGGTGGGGCCCAAGAAAGCTGCTGGGAGCATGGCGGCCGTCGAAACATTGATCGACCTGTTCGGCCATTCCGGCCTGCATACAGGTGATGAAGCTGACTTCGATGTCTCCAAAATCAAGGCGAACAAAGACCAACTCGCAACCTTGGTTGGCGAGGCCGCCGATCCTAAAGCTTTGGCCATGCTGGCCGGACTGGAGGCACGCGGCGCGAAATCAGTGTTTGCTGATTATCTGCGCTCGCTCGATGGCCATCCGACCGTTGATGCGGTTCTCGCCGCCATCACGACGACCATTTGCTGGAGCGCGTTGCTCAAGAAGAAGATCACACGCCAGACCGCATGCAATTTGCCGTGGTATGTGCGTCTGTTCGCTACGATCATCGGCGCTTCGGTAACCAAAGATAAGCATAGCAGCGACAGCTTCTGCGATGTGCCAGTCAAAGATCTCATCAACAAATGGTCTTCCACCGAGATCGCCTATCTGGCGCTTCTTGGCGAAACGCCTACACCGGAAAAACTCTTCCCGTTCCAGGTGTTGCTGGGGCTGATCATTTCCAACGGCGTTGGCACGATTTCGGCGCAAGGCTGTAAGGGGGCGGTATCCGCCGATGGTCCGGAAACACCGGAACGCGTGCAGATCAACAAGGCGATGATCGGCTTTCTTACGCATACCGGCTTCGCTCATGGCGGCAACGGCTTTGAGGGCATCCAGTTCCTCATCGAGCAGTTCACTGACACCAGCTTGCAAGACGCAGGCGCGAAAGATCACGGGCTTGACCTTAAAGCCATGGCTACCAAGTTCGCCAAGGCGTTCGGGGCTGAGAAGAAGGCCAGGAAAGGCGTCGGCGAGGCCGTGCGCAATATTCCCGGCGTCAATCACCCGGTGTTTAAGAATAAGCCGGTCAACAAAGACCCGCGCGAGGTCTACCTGTCGGAATTGTTTGCCGAACGTGGCGCAAGCAACGTCTTCCACGATTTCTACAGCGCGCTGGTCCAGGCCCTTTATGACAATGGCGTTACGGCCAACGTCTTCTGCGTCAACATTGATGCGGTGATCGCGGCGTTGCTACTCAAGCTGCTCTGGCCGCGCTATCGTTCTGGCGCATTCTGCGAAAGCTCGCTGGAAACAGCAGCGTTTACGGCCTTCCTCTTCGGGCGGATGGTCGGTTGCGCAGGCGAAATCGCCGATCATACCAGCCGGGGACGCAACATGGATACGCGTACCCCAGCATCTAAATGCTCTTTTGTTTCATAGCGTAAAGCGCTACTCCGAGGCAGCTTGCGGTTTGACATTCGATTCGAAAGTGTGATGACATGATGGCTAAAATCCTTTGGACCAAGGTTGACGAAGCCCCGGCTTTAGCGACGTATTCGCTATTGCCTATCGTTCAGGCGTTTACCGACGTCGCTGGCGTCTCTGTTGAGACGCGGTCTCTGTTGAGACGCGGGATATTTCGCTTGCGGGCCGTATCCTCGCAAACTTTCCCGAAAATTTGAGTGCGGAACAGCGTCAGTCAGACGATCTGACCGCGCTTGGGGAACTTGCGAAAACGCCCGAGGCGAACATCATCAAGCTGCCCAATATCAGTGCCTCGCTGCCGCAATTGAAGGCGGCGATTAAGGAGCTGCAAGGACTGGGCTATAACGTGCCGGATTATCCGGACAACCCGCAGACCGATGCCGAGAAAGACACCAAAGCTCGCTATGCCAAGGTGCTCGGCAGCGCGGTTAACCCCGTACTGCGCGAGGGCAATTCCGATCGCCGAGCGGCTGCTCCGGTGAAGGCTTACGCCCGTTCCCATCCTCACAGGATGGGCGCGTGGAGCGCGGACTCGAAAACTCACGTCGTGCATATGACGGCGGATGATTTCTACGGCAGCGAAAAATCCGTCACCGTGGCCGATGCGGGCAGCTTCCGCATTGAATTTGTCGGCAATGACGGCGCGGTTTCGGTGCTGAAGGAAAACACACCGTTAAAGGCGGGGGAAATCCTCGACGCCACCGTGATGAACCGCAGGGCGCTTCGCGACTTCTTCGAAGCGCAAATGCAGGATGCGAAAGCGCAAGGCGTGCTCCTTTCCCTGCACCTCAAAGCGACCATGATGAAGATCTCAGATCCGATCATGTTCGGCCATGCGGTTGCTGTGTACTTCAAGGATGTGTTGGCCAAGCACGCCGCTGTCATCAAAGAACTCGGCGTCAATTTGAACAACGGCCTTGGCGATCTCTACGCGAAAATCTCCACGTTGCCAGAAGCACAGCGCGCTGAAATCGAGGCTGACATCAAGGCAACCTACGCCTCACGGCCAGAGCTGGCGATGGTGAATTCCGACAAGGGCATCACCAATCTGCATGTGCCGAGCGATGTCATTGTTGACGCCTCCATGCCCGCCATGATCCGCGACGGCGGCAAAATGTGGGGGCCGGATAATCAGCTCCATGACACCAAAGCAATGATCCCTGATCGTTGTTACGCGCGTGTGTATCAGACGGTCATTGAGGACTGCAAAAAGCACGGCGCTTACGACCCAAAAACCATGGGCAGCGTGCCAAATGTCGGCCTGATGGCGCAAAAAGCTGAGGAATACGGCTCGCACGACAAGACTTTCGAGGCGCCAGGGGCAGGCAAAATCCGCGCGGTGGACGCTTCCGGCAATGTGCTTCTAGAGCAGACGGTGGAAGAAGGCGACATCTTCCGCATGTGCCAGGTGAAGGACGCACCGATCCAGGATTGGGTGAAGCTGGCCGTGACCCGCGCGCGGCTTTCCAATACGCCTGCCGTGTTCTGGCTTGATCCGGCCCGCGCTCACGACGCCCAGCTTATCGCCAAGGTGGAGCGCTACCTGAAGGACCACGACACGAACGGTCTGGATATTCGCATCATGACGCCTGAAGAGGCTACGCAGTTCTCACTGGATCGCATCCGCAAGGGCGAGGATACGATTTCCGTTACCGGCAACGTGCTGCGCGACTACCTGACCGACCTGTTCCCAATCCTTGAGCTGAACACCAGCGCTAAGATGCTCTCCATCGTGCCGCTGATGGCTGGCGGCGGGTTGTTCGAGACAGGCGCGGGCGGTTCGGCCCCGAAACATGTGCAGCAGTTCCAGCAAGAGGGGTATCTCCGTTGGGATTCGCTCGGCGAATATCTGGCTTTGGCCGTGTCGCTGGAGCACTTGGCGCGCACATTTAACAACGACAAAGCCAAAGTGCTGGCGGAAACGCTGGACGAAGCTAACGCCAAGATCCTTGAAAACAACCGCTCGCCCGCCCGTAAAGTCGGTGAGTTGGACAATCGCGGCGGCCATTTCTACCTGGCCATGTATTGGGCTCAGGCGCTGGCCGCGCAAACCAAGGACGCGGAATTGGCAGCGCGCTTTGCTTCACTCGCCAAAACGTTGGCCGAGAATGAGGAAAAAATTATCGGTGAACTGACGGGGGCGCAGCGTCAGCCGCAGGATATTGGCGGTTACTATCGCCCCGATTTTGAAAAAGCGTCAAAAGCCATGCGTCCCAGCGCCACGCTGAATGCAGCGCTCGCAGCTCTGGCATAAGGAACTACGGACGGGGAACGGTCGTTAAGATACGAGCGCCGTTCCCGCCACTCTAAATTTGAGGACTTGACGATGCTTGAAGCCTATCGTGCTCATGTCGCCGAACGCGCCGCCCTCGGTGTTTTGCCACTGCCGCTTTCTGCGCAGCAGACCAGTGAGCTGGTTGCGCTCTTGAAAAACCCGCCGCAGGGCGAGGAAGACTTTTTGCTTGAGCTTATCACCACTCGCGTTCCGGCGGGCGTTGATGACGCCGCCAAGGTGAAAGCCGAGTTTTTAGCGAAAATCGCCAAGGGCGAGGAAACTTGCGCGCTGATTTCCAAAGTGCGTGCGACCGAACTTCTCGGCACCATGCTCGGCGGCTTCAACATCAAACCGCTGATTGCGCTTCTGGACTCAGCCGAATGCGGCGAAACTGCCGCGAAGGCGCTGAAACACACGCTGTTGATGTTCGATTACTTCAACGATGTGAAAGCGCTGGCCGAAGGTGGCAACGCCCACGCCAAGGCGATCATGCAGTCTTGGGCAGACGCCGAATGGTTCACCTCACGCAACGGTGTGCCGGAGAGCCTGACTGTCACCGTGTTCAAAGTCAGCGGTGAGACCAACACGGACGATCTGTCGCCTGCGCCGGACGCTACGACCCGCCCGGATATTCCGCTGCATGCGGTCGCTATGCTGAAAAATCCGCGCCCCGGCATCGAACCGGATGAACCCGGCAAAGTCGGCCCGCTGAAGCTTTTGGAAACTTTGCGCGCTAAGGGAAATCTGGTGGCTTATGTCGGCGATGTCGTCGGCACCGGATCGTCGCGGAAATCTGCTACCAATTCAGT
>JARRLC010000048.1:0-15821 GCA_037387425.1 Alphaproteobacteria bacterium | reverse complement strand
TGAAACGCGCATTTTCGGTCCTGACCGCGTCCGCATTCAAGGCAAGCTGGTCGGGCTGATGCGCCGCTATTGAGGTGATGTGGGCGTGTTTGCGGTAAGATGGTAAACGGTGTTTTCTTTAGTGTTTTAATTAGGCGCTAGCTCGAGAGGTTCGTTTTTCTCTTTCAGTGCCGTAGCCGGTGTTTCAGCGGACTGTTTTTAGTGCGGCGTGGACTGTTTTAGCGCGGTGCGTATTGCCGAAGAGGCCCGCTACGGTGAGATTTTCTCGCGTTGGACGCGTTTTACTGACCACGGTCGTATTCCACGATGCGCCGCCGTGAAATTAACAACGATTTCATCATCTTTCCTATCCTCCCCTTCAGGCAGCCGCAGCGTATGGGCGCCTTTTTCCCGCAAGTCGCGCCCGTCAATCACCACCTCCGGCTGCGGACACCGCTCAGGCAGCGGCAAAGCCGTAATCAGCACCGCAGCGCGGCGGCAATCCTCGGCCAGCGCCGCCGGATGCAGCACATGGCTGACAAGCTTTCCTTTCACCAGCACAACGCAACTCTTGCCATCACATTGAAACCCGGCGTGCCCACGCGCTTGTTTCACAGGCCGCGTATCACCGTCCGTTTCCATCCACACCGACAAACTGAACGTCGCTTTCCGCGTTTTTCTCACCGCGACTTGCCCCATCTGATCCCGCACAGCCACCAGCTTGCCATCGCGGTCCACCCAGATATCCGGCTGTTTGTGAAACGGCGCCGCTATCAACCCCGCCGCGATTGCAGCCAGCCCCCAATAACGCATGCGCCCCGTCCATATGCACAGCCACAAGCCGCCGCCGATCATCAGCAAAAAGGCCGCTAGAGAAAACGCAGGCACCCCGACAACCGCGCCTGGCAATGCGGAAACGCCGTTCGCCACACGCATCGTCAGCACGATGCCGCGCTCCATTAAGGTGAGCGGCCACGCCTCCAGCCCAAACGGCATCGCCATGAGCGACAACATAGACATCGGCATCACGATCAGCGTTATGAACGGCGAGGCCAGCACATTGCCCAGCACCGAATAAACGGCGATTCTGTGAAATTGAAACGCTCCGATGGGATCGACGGCCGTGCTCGCCAGTAGCGCCGTCATCGCTGCCTCGAACACCAGCATCACGGGCAGCGCAACCACGCGCGGCAAAAACGCAGGCGCTTGCAGGGGAGGGCGCATTTCATAAAACGCAATTAGCGCTGTTGTCGCCGCAAACGACATCTGAAAACCGGCATGCAACAGACTTTCCGGCCACAGCACCAGAATGATGAGCGCAGAAAACGCAACATTCCGTAAGCTCAACACCGGACGGTTGAGGACAATCGCGCCGAACATCACCGCCACCATGATGTAGGAACGTACCGCCGATACCGCCGCCCCGGATATAACGAGATATCCGGTCGCCACCACCATCGCCGCCACCGCCGCCCACGCCTTCACCCGGAATCGGAGCGCCAGCCCGGGAAACAGCGCCAGCAGCGCCCTAATGGCCCAGAACGCGCCGCCCGCTGTCAGCGCCATATGCAGTCCGGAAATTGAGATGACGTGGATAAGTCCTGAGTTGCGCAAGGCCGTCGCCGCTTCTTCAGAGACTTTGCCGCGTTCGCCTACAATAAGCGCTTGGGCAATCGCGCCGCTATCGCCGCTTAAAACCGCTGTTACCCTTCCGGCAATGGCTTGGCGCAAGGCGTCAATTGCGGCTTTCACGCGCAAATCCCAAGGCGGGCGAGCGCCGCTAAGCACTTCTGGCTTGCCAATGGCGTATCCACTCGCGCCTAGCCCCAAAAACCAGTAGAGCCGCCCGAAATCGAAGCCGCCAGGCATGGCTGGCTCGGGTGGCGGCATTAACGTTGCGCGGATGCGAATAGCCGTGCCAACAGTGGGGGGAGGCGTTTTGCCGCGCAAGCTCACCCGCACCCGGTGTGGCGCTTTATCAGGGGGGATGCCTTCCAGCGCGATAAGCCGCAATGTTACGCGCGTGCGCTTTTCCTGCCGCTCCACGGTCTCCACCCAGCCGTCAAGCTGCGCGTACCGCATGGTTTTGTGCAAGATTGGTCCGTCAACTGCCATGGAGCGCAGTTTCGCGTCGCAAAAGCCAAGCGCCACCATCAAAAGCGCACTACTGAATATCAAACTAAAGGACGAATGCCGCAGGAATATACGCAAAGGAATGGCCGCCAGCACCCCAGCGATTGCCAGGCTTAACGGCGGCTCACTGGGGGCAGCCAGATAAAGCCCGATGCCGCAGCCAAACAGCACCGGCAGCCACAGAAACCAGCGTCCGCGTTCGCAATCAAGCACGCGCTCCACGGCATCGCCTAAGCGCCTGAAAAACGCAAGCGCCGCTCCGCTGTTTTCGCCGCCGCGATACCGCGTCGTAATTATACCGCGATACGCCATCCCCCCTTACACAACTCCGTAACCTGTGTTAGATCGTTGAACTTCTTTCGTTGCTTTTTCTTCAAACAGTAGGATTTCAACGCGATGACCGGCAAAGTCGTGACACGTTTTGCGCCTTCTCCCACAGGCTTCCTCCATATTGGCGGCGCACGCACCGCGCTGTTCAGTTGGGCTTACGCGCGTAAGCATGGTGGAGAATTCCTGTTGCGCATCGAAGACACCGACCGCGCCCGCTCCACTCAAGACGCCATTGACGCCATTCTCGACGGCATGCGCTGGCTGGGTCTCGATTGGGACGGCGAGCCGCTATTCCAATTCGCTCGCGCCGACCGCCATATCGAGATTGCACAGCAGCTTCTCAGCCAAGGCAATGCCTACCGTTGCTATTGCACGCAGCAAGAGCTGGAGACAATGCGGGAAAACGCGCGGAAAGAGGGCCGCCCGCCAATTTATGACGGAACGTGGCGCGATCGCGACCCTTCCGAAGCGCCTGAAGGCGCGCCGTTTGCCGTAAGGTTCAAAGCGCCTAAAGAGGGCGAAACCGTGGTGGATGACCAGGTGCAGGGGCGCGTCGTCTTCCAGAACAAAGACCTCGACGATCTCATTATTCTGCGTAGCGACGGTACGCCAACTTACAATCTCTCGGTGGTGGTCGATGATCACGACATGGGCATTACGCATGTCATTCGCGGCGACGACCACTTGACGAACTCCGGACGGCAATCGCAGATTTACGCAGCGCTCGGTTGGGATGCGCCTGTGTTCGCGCATGTGCCGATGATCTTGGGGCCGGATGGCGCGAAGCTCTCCAAACGCCATGGCGCGCTCGGCGTGGAAGCCTACCGCGAGATGGGCTACACGCCCGAAGCCATGCGAAACTATCTGGCGCGTCTTGGGTGGAGCCATGGCGATGATGAAATCTTCCCAACCGAACAGATGGTTGAGTGGTTCAATATGGAAGCGCTTGGCAAGTCGCCTTCACGGTTTGACTTTGTGAAGCTGGAAAATCTCAACGGCCATTACATTCGTGATATGAGCGACGACGCGCTTCTAAAGGCGGTGCGCGCGTTTTTGCCCTATCTGCCTGAAGATAAACGCCCCGCCAAACCTCTCAGCGACGCCGATTGGAACAAGATGGCGCTCGCGTTGCCAAGCCTCAAAGAACGCGCCAAAACTCTGGTGCAACTTTGGGAAAGCGCGCAATTTCTGTTCGCCAAGCTTCCGCTTACGTTTACGGATAAGGCCACTAAGCTGCTTACACCAGAAGCGCGCAGCAGGCTTTTTGGTTTCATCATTGCACTGGGTGAAGTTGAAGATTGGAGCGTTGCGTCTTTGGACGCCGCCGCGCGCGCTTTTGTGCAGGCTGAGGGCGTCAAGCTTGGCGATTTGGCGCAGCCGCTCAGGGCCGCGCTCACCGGAAGCACGGTTTCGCCGGGTATTTTCGATGTGATGTTCGCGCTTGGTCGCGAGGAAACACTGGAGCGCTTGCTAGATCAAACCAAGCTTAGCACTTGACGCGTTTTGCGCGTCAAATGCTTAGTGCCGGTTCTGCTGCTGAAAGCTCTTAAAGCTTGCCGTTTAATCAAAAACCGATGCAATTCTGTTGGTGTCCAGGCCTTCTTTTGCAACGCGCAAGTCGCGGTACATCACCACAGTAAGGACAGTGGCAAATGCTTGAAAAACGCCGTTCCAGATAACGAGTGCAATGTGTTTGGCGATATCTCCTCCAACCTCTAACATTCCCGTATCAACAAAACCATCGATAATAATTTCGATGGTCAAAACGATAATTGCTATCGCGAACACTTGCCATCGATAACCTTTGGTTAGAGAAGAACTCCGGTTCAAGCTGTCGATAGCACCGCATTTCTCTACTATGCAAATAGGAACTGCAACATACCACATAGTCATCAACATTAGCCCTGGAACGACTAGTAGCGTCATACCGCCCAAAACGCCTATGGCTGTCAGTATTGATATGACAATGACTTGCAGAAGGTGATTAAGTCCGTGTTTGGTAGAAGTGGCCAGCGAAACCGGTTTACCAAGCATAGCTTGAAACGTGGCATACACCAATATTGCTATCGAAATCGGATATACAAATACCACGAAAGCAAATATGCCTACTGTCGCATATGAATCTATATTCTGGCTGATCTGGTATTCGCTCCAATATGATAATATTTCTGCTGGTATCCACATAGCCCCCGTCACGAGGCTGAACAATATTGCGTTATGTTTAAGTATTGAAAATGTTCGGTCAAAGACTTTGCCGATCCGGAAGTCTTGTTCGCCTGAAAAACTGGTTGCCTCCGTCATATGCCCCTGCGTCCTTGATACTATTTCATTGCTAATGCTGTCGCAAATATGGGGCGAGTGTGGTGATATCATGGACCTATCACGCCCGCCTCCGGTTATTTGAACGACAACGCCCGTGTCGCAAACCCGACAATTTGTTCGCCATCAAAAACCAAGTGCCTCCATATCCGCCAATAAATCCAGCGTTTGGCGGGTTGGCATTGCACTTGCATGAGGTCTTAGCGAGTAGCCCGTATACCGCAGGAGACACATGCATGGACCAGCCCCTTATATCGCTTGAAGCGCTCTTTGAGGAGAAGTCTTCCGATGACATGCGCGCCGAACTTCACGGCGGGGGATGTTCGTCCAGTTCTTGTGGATCTGCTGCGGGCGCGGGCGATCTGCCTAGGGAAGTGTGGGAGAAAATCAAGGATCATCCCTGCTACTCCGAAGAGGCGCACCATTATTTCGCGCGTATGCATGTGGCGGTCGCGCCAGCATGTAACATTCAGTGCAACTACTGTAACCGCAAATATGACTGCGCCAATGAAAGTCGTCCTGGCGTGGTCTCGGAAAGACTGACGCCGGATCAAGCGCTGCGCAAAGTGGTAACGGTTGCGAACGAGGTTCCGCAGCTTTCCGTGCTGGGCATCGCCGGGCCGGGCGACGCCTGTTACGACTGGCGGAAGAGCAAGGCCACGTTCGAGGGCGTCTCCGCTGTAATCCCCGATATCAAGCTGTGCATTTCGACAAACGGCCTGTCGTTGCCCGATCACGTAGACGAACTGGTGGAAATGAATGTCGATCACGTGACGATCACCATCAACATGGTCGATCCGGAAATCGGCGCGAAGATATACCCGTGGATTTTCTACAATCACAAGCGCTATACCGGCATAGAAGCTTCTAAAATTCTGCATGAACGCCAGATGCTTGGTCTGGAAATGCTCCAAGAGCGCGGCATTCTCACCAAGATCAACTCGGTGATGATCCCCGGAATTAACGACGAACACTTGAAAATCGTCAACGCTGAGGTGAAAAAACGCGGCGCATTTCTGCATAACATCATGCCGCTGATATCCGATCCAGCGCACGGCACGCATTTCGGCCTCACCGGCCAGCGCGGCCCCACCCACGCCGAGTTGAAAAGCTTGCAAGACGCCTGCGCGGGCGGCGCCAATCTGATGCGCCATTGCCGCCAGTGCCGCGCCGATGCTGTGGGGCTTCTCGGCGAAGATCGCGGCCAGGAATTCACTCTCGATCAGCTTCCCAGTGAGGTTGCTTACGATTCATCGGCGCGTGAAGCCTACCGCGATGTCGTGGCGAAAGAACGCGGCGATCACGTCGCGGCGAAAGCCACTGCGGCTGAGACGCTGCAAGAGGTTGCCGAGCGGCCCATTCTGGTGGCTGTGGCGACCCAGGGCGGCGGGCGCGTGAATGTGCATTTCGGCAAGGCGCGTGAGTTCCAGGTGTATGAGGCGGGGCCTGAGGGGGTGAAATTCATCGGCCACAGGCGCTTGGATGACAACTATTGCCTGGGCGGCTTCGGTGAAGACGCCACGCTTGAAAGCATCATTAAGACGCTGGACGGCATCACGGCCGTGCTCTGCGCCAAGATCGGCGGTTGTCCGCGTAAAGAGTTGGACGCCGCAGGCATTGATGTGAGCGACGCCTACGCCTTCGACTACATCGAAGAAGCGATTTCCAGTTACTACGCAGCTGCATTTGCAAACGCGGCTCTGAGCAAGCTTTCCGCTTAACTTCACTGTTCGAAACCAAAGGAGAAATCATGGCTTACAAGATCATTACCTCGCAATGCACTGTATGCGGCGCTTGTGAATTCGAATGTCCCACAGCCGCCATCAAGATGAAGGGCGACACCTACATCATCGATAAGGAAAAATGCGTGGAATGCGAAGGGCATTTCGACAAACCCATGTGCGACGAAGTCTGTCCGGTGCCGAAAACTTGTGTGCCTGCTTAACGGCCAAAATTCCTTTGTTTTAAGGGGAGATATGGAACAGCAGCACCATTTACAGGAGTGACGGTGAGGAAAGATGAACGACGACGAGCCGGAAAACGCCCCGCCAGTCGAGACATCTGAGCCGGTCGATTGGCTGGGGCGCCCGGTTTCCTGCCAGGATTGTCCGCATGCGGCGTTCAGGTTGGAAGGCCGGTGCGATCTGGGCCGCATCTGTGTGCGTGATCAACGTGCCAGGCGTATCGACCGGTTTTTCGCCGCCAATACCGAACTGGCGGGCTCCTATCTGGAGCATCCATATTTTGAGGTGCGGGTGCTAGCGGCCAAACATGCGCCAGTGTTTCAGCTCATGGGGCTGATGAGTGACAGTGAGCCCGATGTGCGCGTTATGCTGGCGTATCGCTTGCCCTTAGTGCGTCTCGGTACGCTGAAAGTTGATCCGGATCGCAAGGTGCGTATGGCGATTGCTCACCGGTTGGAGGGAACCGAACTCGTCGCCATGCTCGGCGATGAAGATTACGCTGTGCGTAAAATGGTGGCGATGCGTCTGCCTGAAGATGTGGTGCAGATCGCTATGTACGACCCTGAGCCGGAAGTACGCCGTGTCGTGGCCAATCGCGTGCTGCCAGAGCACCTGTTGAAAATGAAATTTGATGTGGACGCATTAGTACGCATCGACGTGGCGCGCAGGCTTCCGCCTGAACGGCTGACAGCCATGGCGCGCGATCCTGATTTGCGGGTGCGTTTTCTGGTGGCTGAGCGCGGGAACAAAGAGGCGCTGGATGCGCTTCTGCAAGACCCTGACGAAGCTGTGCGTTCCCGCGCTGAAGAAAGAATGGAATGGCGCTACGGCTCCGAAAGCGCCGACGTCTGCAAAGGAGAGGGCGACGATGGGATTAGCGAATGAACAGGCAGTAGAAATCTACGCCGAGCCGCTCTTTCAGCCGGGCGAAAAAGTGCGCTCGCTCAAGCATGTGAAAAATGACGGCACGGTTCCGGGGCGCGAAATCGGCGAGATCATCGTGAGGAAGGGCGATGTCGGTTATGTACGCGATATCGGCACCTTCTTGCAGCAGTTTTATATATACGCAGTCGATTGGATCGATCGCGGCAGTGTCGTGGGTATGCGGGCTAAGGAACTTGTCAGCGTCGATAAAGTTGAGAATGCCGAGGCCGAGAAAACCGGGACGGAGATGAAAGCATGAAGGTGATGATCCGCAAGACAAACGCCGGTTATTCTGCCTATGTACCGAAGAAAGACTTGGAAGAACCTATCGTTGAGATGGAAACGCCTGAGCTTTGGGGCGGTTGGGTGAAGCTGAAAAACGGCTGGACCCTGGGTCTGCCCGAAATGGCGGCAGATACGCGTCTGCCAATAACCATCGAAGCGAAGAAGCTGAGCAGTTAATACATTGGCGCAACTGCATTCCAACCAGAATAGAGGCTGTTATGCCGACCATCTCACAGACTATTTCCTTGAGACAGACCCTTACACACACGCCGCCTTCAGAGGCTTTGGAAACGCTCCGTTCGCTTCGTGTCGAGGTCGAAAACGGCTGGCTCATTCCTTTTCTTGGTCCTGGCGTGCTGGAGGCCGGTCCTGCAACACCTGCGCCGCTCACAACTGAGGCGTTGGCGATGGAACTGCACAAGCGCGCGCCGGTGGGAGCGGCCTTGCGCGGCAATATGTGGGGGACGGCGCAATTTATCGAACAGCGCCGCCACCGCAAGACGCTCATCGGGTATATGGCTGATATCTTCAAGACGGCCGTGGAGCCTGGCCCCCTGCACCATTGGCTTGCGACGCTGAAGGCGCCGCTTATTGTCGATACCTGGTACGATGGCGCTCTGGCGGCTGCTTTCCGGGCTGCTGGCCGCAGCGATTTCGGTGAAATCCAGGGCGTTACGCGGGCCATGGAAAACCGCGATATCTGGACGAAATGCTACGACGCGAGCGGTGCGGAAGTTTCCCCCGATGCCGCCAATGATTGGACGACGGTGCTTTACAAGCCGCACGGCTCAGTGGACCCGGCGCAGAATTTCCTCGTCGCCGACAGCGATTATGTCGAGGTGCTGACCGAAATCGACATTCAGACGCCGATACCGGATGCGGTGAAAGAGCGTCGCAGCCGCAGAGGTTTCCTGTTTCTGGGGTGCCGCTTTAACGACCAGATGTTGCGCATCTACGCGCGCCAGATCGCCAAACGCTCGCGCGGGCAGAGCTATGTGGTGGTGGATGAACAGCCAACCCGCATGGAAGCGCGTTTCTTCGCTGAAGCCGGGCTGGAGCCGCTGGAAGTCGATACACGCGAGGCAATCGAGGCATTAACCGCAGCCTGACTGTCCTACGACGATTTCTGGAATTGCATAAGTTAAGTAATCATTGTATCGACGGTGCATCGTGTTTCGCAAGGAAAAGAGCTTAGGGCGGGAACATATACATGAGCACTGGAATTGAAATCCGCCCAATGCAGGCGACGGATGCGGTGGAACTGGAAAAACTGTATCCGGCTGCGTTTCCAAAGGAAGACTTGCTTCCTTTGTTAAGAGACTTGCTGTGCGAATATAATAACGTCCTGTCATTCGTGGCGACCAGCGATCAAGCCGTCGTGGGGCATATCGCTTTCACTATATGCGGTATTGTAGGGCGCGCTGAAAAGGTCTGCCTCTTGGGGCCCCTGGCTGTTGCCCCTCATATGCAAAGAAGGGGAATTGGCCGCGCACTCGTCAAGGGCGGCTTAAGCCATCTTATATACACAGGGGCAACGCAGGTTTTTGTGCTGGGCGATCCCGCCTATTATGGCCGCTTTGGTTTTGAGGCCAACAGCAAGGTTGCGCCACCTTATGCTTTGCCTCAGGAATGGCTGACAGCATGGCAATCCATCACTCTGCATGATTCTGCATCGGAGCTTCAGGGCAAGCTATCGGTGCCGCCGCCATGGCAGCGGCCGTCTCTTTGGGGGGCATGACAATCTGCCCCTGTCTAAATTTTCTAAGTAAATCTTATTGGTACACGATACTAAACTTGCTGTGGCATTTCATGGTCTTGCGTTAGCTGTGTAAGTGCTTGATGCAGCTTGTCAAACTCTGTCTCGTAGACGAAAAAATTTTCGTTGATCCATAACTTGCCACCAGTGTGGTATACATAGAGATAACGATGTCTGCGAATGGTTACTAACCTAAGCCTTTGTATATCCGATACATTCACCGCATTCAGTTTGCCGAAAAATCCCGAGTTTGGAACGATCAGTTGTGTTTCCGTCAAGGTCACGTGTTTCGGACTTTTAATACTTCTAAGAATGGCCAACAGGCCGACTATCGCGCCCAAACCGAACATAATAGCCCACATCAAATAAAAGATTGACGCTTGGTCCGGTGAAAGTTCGATGAAATGGTAAAATATTATTCCACTCGTATTTGTCTGTGACAGATGAAAAAACCCCCATGAAAAGCCACCTGCCAACACGATTGTGGCCAGCATTTCCCACTTATCCAGTTTGTAAGAGTATTGCAGTGTACGCATAATAACTGTGCCTCTTTCGGAGCAGCAGTCTCCGATATCGGAACCCATTAAACGAGTTTATCCGCCTACATCAAGACGCGAAGCCATCATTTTATCGGCGACACCGTGTTTAGGCAGAGGTTGCGACATTTTTTCTAAGCTTTTGTCGGTTTCCCAACACGATTGTCGCGTGGTCAAAAACTTCTGGGTCAATATTCAAGTAATTGAAAATAAAGAGAATTTATGAAAATTTAAAACTGGCACGCCCCTTGCATCATGAGAGATGGGTGAGAGACAGGCGGGAACAACAGTATCAAGTCCGCCCCGACACCACGGCAAACACTGTAACGTGAAGGAACAGATCTCATGGCAGCATTACGCCAAATTGCATTTTACGGGAAGGGCGGCATCGGCAAGTCCACCACGTCGCAAAACACGCTTGCGGCGCTTGTCGAACTCGGCCAGAAAATTCTCATCGTCGGCTGCGACCCAAAAGCCGACTCTACGCGTCTTATCCTCAACTAGGCCCAGGACACAGTGTTGCACCTGGCCGCTGAAGAAGGCTCGGTGGAAGATCTCGAACTCGATCAAGTATTGAAGGTCGGCTACAAAGACATCAAATGCGTGGAATCCGGTGGTCCGGAGCCGGGGGTTGGCTGCGCGGGACGCGGCGTGATCACGGCCATCAACTTTTTGGAAGAAAACGGCGCTTATGACGACATGGACTACGTGTCCTATGACGTGCTCGGCGACGTGGTGTGCGGCGGTTTCGCCATGCCCATCCGCGAGAACAAAGCGCAGGAAATTTACATCGTGATGTCCGGCGAGATGATGGCGCTTTATGCCGCGAACAACATCGCCAAGGGCATCTTGAAGTACGCCCATTCGGGCGGCGTGCGCCTCGGCGGCCTGATCTGTAACGAGCGTCAGACCGACCTCGAACTCGAACTTTCCGAAGCATTGGCCGAAAAGCTCAACACTAAGCTCATCCATTTCGTGCCGCGCGATAACATCGTGCAACACGCCGAACTGCGCAAAATGACGGTGTTGGAATACGCGCCAGAAAGCAAGCAGGCAGAGGAATACCGTCAGCTCGCCAGTAAAATCCATGCGAACTCTGGTAAGGGCACGATCCCGACGCCAATCACCATGGAAGAGCTGGAGCAGATGCTTCTCGATTTCGGCATCATGAAGAGCGACGAGCAAATGCTTGCCGAACTGGCCGCCAAGGAAGCCGCTGCTGGTTAACGACTTCCCGTGTCATGCCCGCTTCCCTGGGTGTTGCCGTGCTCCCGTCATCCCCTTAGTGGGGATGGCGAACGGAGCAGGCAGCTCAAGGTAAGGGAATGACAACTACCGGCAGCAGATTTTTGCTCGCCGCGATCAGGCAAGCATCGCAGCTACCCCGATTGAGGAACAAAACTAGATGACTGAAAGTACGACACGCGATACCGAGTTTAACGAACGCCTCATCGAGGAAGTTCTTTCGGCTTATCCAGATAAATTTGCCAAGCGGCGCAAGCGTCACCTTTCGGTGGCCAAGGAGACACCAGAGGCTGACGAATCCGGCCAGCCACTCACCGAATGTGCCGTTAAATCAAACATCAAGTCCATTCCCGGCGTGATGACCATTCGTGGCTGCGCTTACGCAGGCTCGAAGGGCGTGGTCTGGGGACCGGTCAAGGATATGGTGCATATCAGCCATGGTCCGGTTGGTTGCGGACAATATTCCTGGTCGCAGCGCCGCAATTACTACACCGGCAAGACTGGCGTGGATAGTTACGTCACCATGCAGTTCACCTCCGACTTCCAGGAGCGTGACATCGTGTTCGGCGGCGATAAGAAGCTGGGCAAGATTATCGACGAGATTGAAGTTCTGTTTCCGCTGAATAAAGGCATTACGGTGCAGTCGGAATGTCCTATCGGTCTGATTGGCGACGACATCGAAGCTGTTTCCCGCAAGAAAAACAAGGAGATCGGCAAAACTATCGTTCCGGTGCGCTGCGAAGGTTTCCGCGGTGTGTCGCAGTCGCTTGGCCACCACATCGCTAATGACGCCATTCGTGACTGGGTGCTGGATAGTAAAGAGACCGACTATGCCGCCGGGCCTTACGACGTAAATATCATCGGCGACTACAATATCGGCGGCGATGCCTGGGCCAGCCGCATGCTGTTGGAAGAAATTGGGTTGAACGTCATTGGTAGTTGGTCTGGTGATGCAACACTCGCCGAAATGGAGCGTGCGCCGAAAGCCAAGCTGAACTTGATCCACTGCTACCGGTCGATGAACTACATCTGCCGTTACATGGAAGAGAAATATCAGGTTCCGTGGGAAGAGTTCAATTTCTTCGGTCCGTCGCAGATCGCGGCCAGCCTTCGCAAGATCGCCGCGCTGTTTGACGACAAGATCAAGGAAAACGCTGAGCGCGTCATCGCTAAATATCAGCCGATGGTTGATGCGGTCATCGCCAAATACAAGCCGCGTCTTAATGGCAAGCAGGTGATGCTCTATGTCGGCGGTTTACGTCCGCGCCACATGATCTCGGCTTACGAAGACCTGGGCATGGAAATCGCCGGGACGGGCTACGAATTCGCCCACAACGACGATTACCAGCGCACTGGCCATTACGTGAAAAACGGTACGCTGATCTACGACGACGTCACCGGCTACGAGATGGAAAAGTTCATCGAGAAGATCCGCCCCGATTTGGTCGGCTCGGGCATCAAGGAGAAATACCCGGTGCAGAAGATGGGCATTCCGTTCCGTCAGGTGCACTCGTGGGATTATTCCGGCCCGTATCACGGCTATGACGGCTTCGCCATCTTCGCTCGCGATATGGACATGGCGATCAATTCGCCGGTCTGGAGCCTCTTCGATGCCCCCTGGAAGGAAAAGAAGGAGGCTAATGCCGAAGTCAAAGCCGCCTAGCGGTATAGCCATGTCGGTTCATCCTCGTCATTCCCGCGAAAGCGGGAATCCAGTACGCCGCAGCACTGGCCGTAATCGCTGACGTTGGAGGTTACTGGATGCCCGTCTGCGCGGGCATGACGAAAGGGCCGCGAACCAACAGGTTCGATAAAAATTCAACCCCTTTACAACGGCGCGTCCCGTATGGCGGACGGCCGAATGAAGGAGCACGACCAAATGCCACAGTCAGCCGATAACATTCTGGACCATCGTCCACTATTCCGCGAGCCGGAATACAAGGAGATGTTCAAGAACAAGCGCGAGAAATATGAGTGTCCGCACCCGGAAGCAAAAGTCGAAGAAGTATCCGATTGGACAAAAACCTGGGAATACCGCGAGAAGAACCTTGCGCGTGAAGCCTTGGTCATCAATCCGGCCAAAGCATGCCAGCCGCTCGGTGCGGTGTTCGCCGCCGCTGGTTTCGAGGGCACCATGTCCTTCGTTCACGGAAGCCAGGGGTGCGTCGCGTATTACCGTTCGCATCTATCGCGCCACTTCAAGGAACCGTCTTCGGCAGTGTCTTCGTCCATGACGGAAGACGCAGCCGTGTTTGGCGGCCTCAGGAACATGGTGGATGGTCTCGCCAACACTAAGGCGCTCTACGATCCGAAAATGATCGCGGTTTCAACCACTTGCATGGCGGAAGTCATCGGCGACGATCTGCATTCGTTCATCGAGGAAGCCAGAGAAAAAGGTTCGGTGCCGGGCGAATTCGATGTGCCGTTCGCGCATACGCCCGCTTTCGTCGGCAGCCACGTGACCGGCTACGACAACATGATCAAGGGCATTCTGGAGCACTTCTGGAAGAATGCGACGCGTGCACCCAATGGCAAGATCAACATCATTCCCGGATTTGACGGCTTCTGTGTCGGCAATAACCGCGAATTGAAGCGCATCCTTGATCTGATGGGTGTGGAATACACGCTGCTTTCCGATCCATCGGACGTGTACGACACGCCCTCAGACGGCGAGTTCCGCATGTACGATGGCGGCACCAAGCTCGACGACGCCAAGGCGGGTGTTCACTCCAAGGCGACAATTTCGCTGCAAGAGTATTGCACGCCGAAGACGTTGGAATTCGCATCAAGTCTTGGCCAAGAAACAGCCAGCTTCCATTACCCCATGGGTGTGCAGGCAACCGATGAACTCTTGCTGAAAATTTCTGAACTCTCAGGCAAGCCGATCCCAGATGCGCTGACAATGGAACGCGGCCGCTTGGTAGACGCCATCGCCGACAGTCAATCCTATCTGCACGGCAAGAAATATGCGATCTACGGCGACCCGGATTTTGTCTACGCCATGGCGAAGTTCGTGATGGAGACAGGCGGCGAGCCGGTCCATTGTCTCGCCACCAACGGTTCCAAGGCGTGGGCTGAGCAGATGAAAACGCTGCTGGCGTCCTCTCCGTTCGGAGCTGGCTGTCAGGTGTGGGCAGGCAAAGACCTCTGGCACCTGCGCTCAATCCTGGCGACCGAGCCGGCTGATTTCCTCATCGGCAGTTCTTACGGCAAATATCTTGAGCGCGATCTGAAAATCCCGCTCATCCGGCTGTCGTTCCCGATCTTCGACCGCCACCATCACCACCGCTTCCCGACTTGGGGCTATCAGGGCGGCTTGCGCGTGTTGGTGACGATCCTGGACAAGGTCTTCGACATGCTGGACGCAGAAACAGGCGAAGAAGGCGCGGATATTTCGTTCGACCTGACAAGGTAACGAAACTGATGCCTGCGAGCAGTGCAAGCTAGGCAAAGGAGACATTTCGGTGAAGCGTTTCGATCTCAGAACGAGGAAGAGAAGCACCGAGCCCCACCTTTGCCCAGCATGCTGCCGTGCTCAGCACTGTCAAGGACAAGCCGCTTTCGCGGTGGCTACGGGCTAAAAGCCCTCCGCCATCCCTGACAGCGCTTGCGCGCGGTCAGCATTGTGCATCTGCAAGGTCGGGACGAAGGAATGGTCCCGGTCGAACAAAGGAATGCATTTTAAAGACGTGTTGACGTTTGGTGTTTATGAGGAGCGCCGCAAATGCTGAAAGACAAAATCGCCGACGTCTTCAACGAGCCCGCGTGCGCGACAAATCAGGGCAAGAGCGACAAGGACCGCAAAAAAGGGTGTTCCAAGCCGCTCACGCCTGGCGCAGCAGTAGGAGGTTGTGCGTTCGACGGCGCGAAAATCGCGCTTCAGCCGATAACCGATGCAGCGCACCTCATCCACGCGCCGCTCGCTTGCGAAGGCAACGGCTGGGATAATCGCGGTGCGGCGTCTTCCGGCCCTACTCTCTGGCGCACGAGTTTTACCACCGATCTCACCGAAATCGACATCGTGATGGGGAACGGCGAGAAGAAGCTCTACAAGGCCATCCGTGAGATCGCCGAGCGCTATGCGCCACCTGCAATTTTCGTCTATTCAACGTGTGTGGCCTCGCTGGTCGGCGACGACATCGAGGCCGTTTGCCGCCATGCTGCGAAGAAGTTTGAGCTTCCCGTTATTCCGGTGAACGCGCCAGGCTTTGTGGGGTCGAAAAATCTTGGCAATAAGCTGGCGGGCGAAGCGCTCCTTGACCACGTCATCGGCACACGAGAGCCGGACGACGCCGGACTTACCGACATCAACATACTTGGCGAATATAATCTGTCCGGCGAGTTCTGGAT